>JAOBWQ010000425.1 GCA_025463425.1 Ilumatobacteraceae bacterium
GGCGATCAGCCAGCCGTCGTTGAGTTGGGGTAGCCACAACATCTGGCCCGACCCGGACTACGTCGGCATCGACGACGGCACCGAGATCTGGTGGGACCCGTCGGCCAGCGGTCCGGACGAGATCCGCTAGCAGGGCCAGGGCATGTACGAGTTCGTCGACGGTGGCAAGCGCTACCTGCCCGGCGCATGGCCGACCGACGACAAGACGTTCGACCCGACGGGTGCGGTGACGATCTACACCACCCCGCCGCCCGGTGAGTCCGCGCCGAGCTACCCCAGCCCGGCCGGCTGAGGCCAGTTGCAGCCCGGCCGGCTGACAGTGAACAACAGTCGGGCAGCCGCCCGTCGATCGACTGGCGGCCCCTCGACGCCAGGGCTTCGTTGGCACGGCTGAACGGCTTGCTGCCGAAGAACCCGTTGTGGGCCGACAACGGAGACGGATGGGCGGACTCGAGGACGACGTGCCGGCCGACGTCGATCAACGCCTTCTTCTTGCGCGCGGATGCTCCCCACAGGATGAACACGACGGGCTCGACCTTGTCGCTGACCACTCGGATCACCTGATCGGTGAAGGTCTCCCAGCCCTTGCCCTGATGGCTGGCCGCCTGCCCGGCGCGCACCGTCAGGGTCGTGTTGAGCAGCAACACGCCCTGGGTGGCCCAGTGCTCGAGGTTGCCGTGGCGCGGGGGCTCGATGCCGAGGTCGTCGCGCAGCTCCCTGTGGATGTTCGCCAGTGAAGGCGGTACCGCCACACCTCGCCGCACCGAGAAGCACAGCCCGTGAGCCTGGTTGGGTCCGTGGTACGGATCCTGGCCGAGGATCATCACCCGGGTGTCGGCGTACGACGTGAGGTGGATCGCGGCGAAGACCTCTGCGTGAGGGGGGTACACGGTGTGGTGCGCCCGTTCGTCACGCACGAAGTCCTGCAGCGGTTGCCAGTAGGGCTTGTCGAACTCGGCGCGCAGCAGCGGGTTCCAGTCGGTGGCAGCCATCAACGCAGTGATACCACGGGCAGGGGCTTCGCTGGGCGGCTCAGCCGCCGCTGCCGCCGCCGACGCTGGTTCCGTCGCTGCTGCCGCTCCCGGGCCCGCCGCCTCCCGATCCACCGCCTGAGCCGTCGCGGCCAGGGCCGCCACCGTGGTCGTCGGACGTCGGTGGGGCAGAGCTCGGTGGAGGAGGCGGCTGCGTCGCGGGAGTGGAGGTGGGCGGTCCGGATGTCACCGGTCCCGAGGTGGGCGGCGGGTTCCCGGTGCCGGTCCCTCCGGACGACCCTTCGGTGATGTTGCCGGCGATGTGTCCGCCGACGATCGACACATCGATCTGCGAGCGGACGTCACCGTTTCCGAAGCGCACCCGGATCCGGTCGGGGTCGTTGCGCTCGACCGAATAGGTGAATCCGGGCCCGCTCTGGTGGTCGACGATGCGGAGCTGGCCGCTGCGGAGCTCGACGGTGAGCGAGCCGTGCAGCGCGCTGAACGACGACGTCTCCGGGGCATCGGGCGTTGGCTGAGTGGTTGCGGAACCGCCGGCCGTTGGCGCTTGGCTCGACGGTGTGCCGGCCCCGGGCGTCTGCGGCAACGATGCCGCCGTGCTCGGCGTGGTCCGTTCCGGCCCCACCGTCGTGTTGGTCGAAGTCGATGACGAGGTCGTCGGGGCCGGGGTCGTCGGTGTCTCCGCGGTCGTCGCGGTCTCGGTGGTGGACGTGGCATCGGTCGTGGCGGTGGCCCGCTCCGTCGTGGTCGGTGCAAGCGTGGTCGAGGAGACCTGGGAGATCGCGACCTCGCTGGGCACCGAGTGGTCGTTGGTCGCGGGAGTGACGGACTGCGTGCCCCCGTTGCGTACGCCGGCCACGACGACGGCGACGAGGCAGACCGCGGCGAGCCCGCTGCTGGCCACCATGGCGCGACGTCGCTTGACGGCGCGCACCCGCTGCTGCACCGCGGCGAACGCGGTGGTCTCGTCGGCGGCGTGACCACCGAGCTGCTGGAGGGTGTTGCGCAGGTACGGATCGTCGAATTCGTTCATGACGGCTCGCTTCCATCGCGAAGGTTCGAGCCGCGTAGCGCGTTGCGGCCCTGGTGGAGATGGAACTTGACGGCTCCCGGGGAGATCTCGAGCGCGGCTGCCACCTCGTTGACGGAGAGGTCCTCGACGTAGAACAACGCCAGCGACAGGCGCTGCTGGCGGGGCAGTGAGGCCAGCAACGCGCCGACATCGGCGACGTCGGGCTCGCCCTGGCTGGGCGTCGGTTGCGCGGCGAGGCGCTCCACCGCACGTCGCTTGCGGACATCGCTGCGGTGCTCGTCGCGCAGTCGATTGATGGCCACCCGCCGGATCCAACCGACCGGATCGTCGTAGCGGCTGATCGTGCGCCAGCGCAGGTGCGCCTTCACGAACGCGTGCTGCACGGCGTCGGCCGCGCGCTGGTCGTCGCCACATGCCACGGTCAGGGCGCGCACCAACCGTCCGTGATGGGCTCGGAAGAGCGATTCGAGGTCATCGACCACATGTGCGTCGGCCATACAAACAACAGTCACCGCAACGGACACGCCTGGGGCGCGCCAACGGTTTGGTTGACAGCCAACGTACAGTTCGAAGGGATGCCGATGGGACGACTGGTCACGCTGCCGCGCGCGGATCTTGCCACGCTGCCGACGCCGTTGGAACGGGGTCCGCACCTCGAGGCAGGGCCGCGACTGTGGGTCAAGCGTGACGATCTCACCGGGCTCGGCGTCGGTGGCAACAAGGCCCGCAAGCTCGAGTACCTCTGCGGTGCCGCGCTCGCCGAAGGTGCCGATTGCCTGATCACCGTCGGTGCCGGCCAGTCCAACCATTGCCGGATGACCGCTGCCGCTGGAGCCCGGCTCGGCCTGGAGACTCACCTCGTGCTCTCCGGCGATCGGCCGGACCAGCTGGTCGGCAACCAGCTCCTGTCGCACCTGTTCGGCGCGCATCTGCACTTCACCGGTGTGCCGTCGGCGAACTGGGGTGAGCTCGAGATCGCCCGCGAGGCGTTGACCGAAGCGCTCGAGGCCGACGGCCTGCACCCGCACTCGATCCCGATCGGTGGCAGCACGCCGGTCGGCGCGCTCGGCTACGTCGCGGCGTTCGTCGAGACGATGGAGCAGTGTGCCGCGCTCGGCATCGAGCCCGCCGCGATCGTGTTCACGTCGTCGAGCGGGGGCACCCACGCCGGCCTCGTCGCCGGGCTGGCGCTGTGGAGGTCGCAGGGCAACCCCGGGCCGCTTCCCGAAGTCGTCGCGATCGGCGTGGCCAAGGGCGTCGTGCTCGGGCTGCCCGACATCGTCGGATTGGCCAACGACGCACTGAAGCTGCTCGGTGCGACGGGCAAGGGGTCCTCGCCGGTCGTGACCGCCGCGGACGTCGAGATCGACACCCGGTGGATCGGTGAGGACTACGCCATTCCCACCGCGGCCGCGGACGACGCCATCATCTGGTCGGCGCGTCACGGCGGCTGGGTGCTCGACCGCACGTATTCGGGCAAGGGGATGGCCGGCATGCTCGGCAACGCCGCAGAGGGCCGCTGGGCAGCCGACGCGGACGTCATCTTCATCCACACCGGCGGGCTGCCGGCGGTGTTCGCACCCGAGGGCGTGCCCGACGTCGCGCCGGCCGGGGAACTGGATCACCAGCTACCCTGAGCGCTCCATGGATGTTGTGCTGGCAATCGACATCGGCGGCACCAAGATGGCCGTTGGCCTGATGAAGATGACCGGCGAGCTGATCGATCTCGACCGCGTCGAAGTCAACCACAACCTCGACGCCGACGGCATCTTCGCTCAGCTCGCAGCACTGGTCACGGCCCAGACCGAGCGCGCCGTCGAGCATCACGAGGTGCGCCCGGTCGTCGTCGGGGTCGGCTCGGCGGGCCCGCTGCTGCCCAACTGCGAGACGATCTCGCCGCTCAACATCCGTCCCTGGCAGAACTTCCCGCTGCGCGAGCGGCTTGCCAAGCTGACCAAGCTCGATGTCTACGGCGACCTCGACGCCAAAGCTCTTGCGCTGGCCGAGGGCTGGGTCGGCGCCGCCCAGGGTAGGAACAACTTCATGGCGATGGTCGTGTCCACCGGTGTCGGCGGTGGCATCGTGCTCGACGGCCAGCTGCTCGACGGGGCGACGGGCAATGCCGGCCACATCGGCCACCTCATCGTGGAGCCGAACGGCCGCCGCTGCGTGTGCGGGGCACGGGGTTGCCTCGAAGCCGAGGCATCGGGTACGGCGATCGAATCGATCACCGGTCGGCCACCGACGGAGCCCACATACGACATCATGGTCCGCACCGGGCGCCTGGTCGGGCGGGCCTGTGCATCGGTGTGCAACGCGCTCGACCTCGATCTCGTCGTCGTCGGCGGCTCGGTGGCGCTGGGCTTCGGTGCGACGTTCTTCAACGCAGCGCAGGACAGCCTCTCCGAGCACTGCCGGCTCAGCTTCGTGCGCGGCGTTCGGATCACGCCGGCCCGCCTCGGTGACCGCGGCCCGCTGATCGGTGCCGGCGCGGTTGGCCTGCGCGGCCTGCATCGGCGCAACCGCGCCGCTGCTGCGGGTGGCGTGCGGTGACCAAGATCCGGTCCGGCAACTCGTCGATGATCGACGATCGGCGGGCCGGCGGTGGTGGCGGTGGCGGTGGTCTCGGCGGCATGCTCGGCGGCGGTGGCATCCCCTTGCCGGGCAAGCTCGGCGGTGGCCTCGTCGGCATCCTGCTCGCGCTGGCTGTGCTCATCCTGCCCCGGGTGCTCAACGGCACCGGCAACGGCACGAACAGCGCGTCGCAGACCGGTTCGCAAGCGGCAGACCTCGCCGACGGCACGTGCAATAGCGATCTGGAGAGCATCATCTGTGGTGCGACCGAAGACGTACAGAACTTCTGGAACCGCGAGTTCCAGTCCGAGGGTCGCACCTACGAGTACACCAAGACCGTGTTCTTCGCCGGCTCGACCGACACCGGCTGCGGAGCTGCCTCGGCCGAGACCGGTCCCTTCTACTGCCCGAACGACCATCTTGTGTACATGGATCTCGACTTCCTCGTGCAGCTCGAGAACCAGTTCGGGATCAAGGGCGACCTCGCCTCGCAGTACATCGTCGCCCACGAATACGGGCACCACATCCAGAACCTGCTCGGCACCAACGCCGCGGTGCAGGAGGCGTCACAGAACGACCCGTCGAGCGCCAACGCGCAGTCCGTCGCCCTGGAACTGCAGGCCGATTGCTACGCGGGTGTGTGGGCCAATGACGCCAACAGTCGCGGCCTGCTCGACAACTCGGCCGAGATCAACGAGGCCCTCGATGCCGCCGCCGACGTC
>JAOBWQ010000430.1 GCA_025463425.1 Ilumatobacteraceae bacterium
TTGTACGACATCAGTTCACTCCCAGTCGCTGGACTACCAGTTGAATTCGGTCAGAGGGTTGGACCACGGCGACGCGCACGTTGTTCGAGCCGCCCTCACCGTAGAAATCCCCGGGGCTCACCAGAGCTCCGGCATGTTTGGCCAATTGCTCCGCAAACGCCCATCCATCCTCAGCATCAAACCACAAATAGAACCCGCCATCGGGCATCTCGATGTTCAGCCCCGACCACCGCGACAGACCCTTGGCCAGCATCTCCAGCCGGCGGAGGTAGCGATCGCGTTGGACGACGACGTGGCCGTCATCGCTCAGCGCCACCGTGGCAGCGGCCTGCACCGGACCGGGCACCAGCATGCCGACGTGCTTGCGCACCTCCCGCAGGTAGGTGACCAACTCGGCGTCGCCCGCGTAGAAGCCGACGCGCAGGCCGGCGAGGTTGGAACGCTTCGACAACGAGTGCACCGCGATGACGCCGTCGGTGCCGGCTTCGAGGATCGTTCGCGGCTCGCCGACCCAGGTGAACTCGGCATAGCACTCGTCGCTGAACACCGGCACGGCGTTGGCCCGCCCCCAGGCGGCGGCCGCGGGCAGGTCGTCGAGGGCGCCCGTGGGGTTGTTCGGGCTGTTGATCCAGAGCATCAGTGCCCGCGACACGTCGGCAGCATCGATGCTGCCCAGGTCGAGACCGCCGGTCGCGTTGAGCGCCACTGGAACGGCACGGCAGCCGGCCAACGTCGCGCTCATCTCGTAGGTCGGGTAGGCCACTGCCGGGTAGAGCACGGTGTCTCGATCGGGCGTGCGGAGGTGGAGCAGCTGCGCCGTCGTGGCCACGAACTCCTTCGTGCCGACGCACGCGCCGATCTGCGCGACCGGGATGTCGACGCCGAACCGACGCAGCATCCACGCCTGGGCCGCAGCCAGCAGCGCGCCGGTGCCGATGCTCGGCGGATAGCCGCGCTCGGCCTTCGATGTCGAGAGCGCGGCGATGACCGCGTCGGGCGGCGCGTCACACGGCGTTCCGATGGACAGGTCGACCGCGCCACCGAGGAGCGCGTCCGCGAACGGCTTGAACTTGTCGAGGCGGTCGTACGGGTACGGCGGAGGAACGAAACCGGCAGTCATGGTGGGCCAATCTTGCCCGATTCCCCACCCTCAGCTCCGCCCCGATCAGATCCGACCCGGAAAACAGGCCGTCTGGGGGCCATTCGTTTGCGCGGAACCGGTGGGTCAGGGGGCGGGGACGATGAACTCGCTGAGCCGGCCGGCGGAGGCTCCGGCCAGGCGAGCGCGGAGCCGGATCCCGTCGGGCTCGTTCGCAGTCGAGACGACCTCACCTTCACGGTGCGCGGCGGCGAGGATGTCGCCGCGGTCGTACGGGATCAGGAGCTCGATGACGGTAGCCAACGACCGCAGCCGGTCGCCGAGGGCTTCGAGGAACTCCTTGGTCCCCTCCCCCGTCAGCGCGCTCAACGCGACCGAGCCCTCGTGCGTGACGACGAGCTGCTTGGCCGCGTCCGGATCGCGGTCGGCCTTGTTGAAGACGAGCATCTCTGGCACGCCGAGCGCGTCGATCTCGTCGAGCACGAGCCGCACGGCGGCGATCTCACCCTCCGGATCGGCCGAGCTGCCGTCGACGACGTGGACCAGGAAGTCGGCCTCGCGGGCGACTTCGAGCGTGCTCTTGAACGCCTGGACGAGGCCGTGTGGGAGGCGACGCACGAAGCCGACGGTGTCGGTGAGCAGCACCGGCTCGCCACCCGGCAACGACAGTCGGCGCGTCGTGGGATCGAGGGTCGCAAAGAGGCGGTCCTCGACGAGCACGCCCGCTTGGGTGAGCTGGTTGAGCAGGGTCGACTTGCCGGCGTTGGTGTAGCCGACGATCGCCACGGCGGCGAGACCGCTGCGCCCGCGACCCTTGCGCTGCAGGTCGCGTGTGTGCTGCAGACCGACGAGATCGTGCTCCAGCTTGGTGACCCGGTGCATGATCCGCCGGCGATCGACCTCGAGCTTGGTCTCGCCGGGACCTCGGGTGCCGATGCCCGCGCCCTGCTGGGCGAGGTTGCCGGAGATGCCGCGACGCAGGCGCGGCAGCCGGTACTTCAAGAGCGCGAGCTCGACCTGGGCCTTGCCCTCGAGGGTGTGCGCGTTCTGGGCGAAGATGTCGAGGATCACGGCCGTGCGGTCGATGGCCGTACGACCCAGCTTCTTCTCCAAGTTGTACTGCTGGGCCGGCTTGAGCTCGTTGTCGAACACGACGGTGTCGGCGTCGACGGCCAGGCACATCTCGCGCAGCTCGTCGACCTTGCCCTTGCCGATGAACCAGGTGTGGTCGGGGGCGTCGCGTCGCTGGGTGATCCGGCCGGCCTCGTCGGCGCCGGCGGTGTCGATCAGCAGCGAGAGCTCGTCCAGGCTGGCCTCGATCTGATCGTCCGTCTGACCCGGCAACGCCACGCTGACCAGCACGATGCGCTCGCGCTTGGTGCGTTCGATCAGCGTCGACCCGAGGGCCTCTTGGTACGGAGTGGTCATGAACCTGCTGTCTTGGTCTCGGCCGTGGTGGTGGTCGCTGTCGTGGTGGTCATCGGGCCGGCGATCTCCAGACGAGCGATCAGCGCCGCTGGTCCGACGAGGGTCACATGCCCGGGTTCGGGTTGGTGCAGACGAACTGTGGCATCTCCGCCGTCCATGTGCACGAGAATTTCGCCGTCCTTCGGGTGGGCGAGGCCCCAGTGGACCGCGGCCCACGCACTGACGCAAGCACCGGTGCCGCAGGCCTCGGTGATGCCCGCGCCACGTTCATGGACCCGCATCGTGATCCCGGAGGTCTCCGGGCCGGGCTCGATGATCTCCAGGTTGATGTGCGGCACCTGGAGGCCGAGAGCCAGCAGATCCACGGCGCGGACGTCGTCGACGCCGACGACCGTGTGCGGGTTGCCGGTGCTGAGGTGCAGCACGGGACGCATCGGGTCGGCGCCGACCGCAGCCCACCCGTGTGGCTCGTCGAGGTCGGTGACTGCGCCCATGCTGACGCTCGCCTGCACGGTGACGCCATCGACTGGCTCGACCGCCACGGTGCGCAGCCCGGCGTCGGTGTGGATGGAGTACGTGACCGGACCCGTTCGCCGCTGGGCGACGAACGCAGCCTGGGCGAGGCAGCGGATGCCGTTGCCGCTCATCTCTGCGCGGCTCCCGTCGGCGTTGTGGAGCACCATCGACAGCTCGACATCGTCGATGACCGTCAGCAACAGCAGGCCGTCGGCGCCGACGCCGCGCCGACGATCACACCACTGCCGGGCGAGCTCGGCCCACGGTGCGTCCGCGGCCACCTGGGCAGTGTCGCAGACGAGGAAGTCGTTGCCGAGGCCATGGTGTTTGGTGAGGGTGATCATCAGAGGTACTCCTGCACGACGGGCAGCACTTCGGCAACGGGATCGGCGACGATGTCGACCCAGCGTATGCGTGGGTCTCGGCGGAACCACCGCTCCTGGCGGACCGCGAATTGTCGCGTGCGCAGAACGATCTCCGCCACCGCATTCCGGAGCCGCCCCTGATCCGACACGGCGCCCGCCTCGATGATGTCGATCAGCTCCTTGTACCCGAGCGCCTGTCGAGCCGTCCGCGACAGACCACCGGGGCGCCGCAACAACCCGGCCACCTCGTCGACCAGGCCGCGCTCGATCATCCGCTGCACGCGCACCGCGATCCGCTCGGTCAGCACGTCGCGCGGCCAGCGCAACCCGATCTGGGGGGTGTCGATCGGCGGAT
>JAOBWQ010000437.1 GCA_025463425.1 Ilumatobacteraceae bacterium
CTGGTCTGCGCACGCGGTCACTTCAACGATCCGCGCACCCGCTTCTGCGCGACGTGCGGCATCGCGATGCACCAGACCAGCTTCATCCTCACCGAAGACGTACGGCCGCCGCTGGGCGTGCTGGTGATGAGCGACGGCTCGTACCACACCCTCGTCACCAGCCTCGTCTTCGGGCGAGACCCGGACGACGACGCCGAGGTCCGCGAGGGCCGGGCCCAGGGAGTCACGCTGATCGACCCCGGCAACACCATCTCGCGTGTTCACGCCGAGATCCGCGCCGTCGAGTGGGATGTCAACATCGTCGACCACGGCTCGACCAATGGCACGTTCATCTGGTCGGCCGATCGTCAGCAGTGGGATCGGCTCACGCCGAACCAGCCCGTCCCGCTGTCGCCCGGCCAGCACGTCGCGTTCGGCCGGCTCACGGCCACCTACGAGTCGTCGAACCGCCAGAAGAGCTGACGGACGGTCGGTTCGCTCAGAGCGTGCTGAGGATCACCGGCTCGGAGCGAACCCAGCCACCGAGCGCCTCGGTGAACGCAACCCGGTCGCGCTCACCTGCGTGCACGGCGAGGTCGTCGGTGGCCGAAGGTCCGACGCGGTAGACCGTTCCGGTCGTCGGCGCGGTCGGCGCGATCTCGACGCCGAGCGCAGCGATCTGCTTCGCGCTGCGGCCGGAGACACTGCCGTCGACCACCAGCGGCACGTCGCAGAACAGCGCGAGCCGAACCGCCATCTCCTGCGCCGCGAGCTCGGACGTCGAACCACCGCCGCCGACACGGACTGCGACGAGGTCCTCGGGCGCGGCGGCCGGCACCAACACGTCGCAACCGAGGTGTCGCAGTGGCCCGATCAGATCGGCGTCGGCGTCCTCCACCACCACCGCGCCGGGCGCGATGCGCGTGATCTCGGTGATCACGTCGGCGTGCCGGTCGGCGGAGGCCCGCGAGATGACCTGACACGTGAGGCCGGCGTGCTCGATCTTGTCCCGCCAGGCTTTCAGGTCGCCGAGATCGTCGGCGAAGCTGGCCAATCCTGCCCCCTGGGCGGTGAACCGCACGATCGTCACCGAGCCGGTGGCCCGGCCGCCGCCGTACGCAGCGGCGACGTCGACGAGGCGATGAGCGTCGCCCGCACCGACCAGGATCGCGACCCGGTCGGTGGCCGAGCTCTCCCGCTTGCGTTCGGCCTCGGCGATGTCGCGGTTGAGCCAGCGATCGGGGTAGACGAGCTTCAGCAACGGTCCGGCCATGGCCGTGGTGACCACGGCCATGATCACCAGCATCGTGTACAGCTTGTCGTCGATCACGCCCGCGTCCCGGCCGATGGTGAGCACCACCAGCTCGGTGAGACCACGAGTGTTCATCAGCGCGCCGACCGCCAGGGACTGCCGCTTCGGAACGCCGACGGCACGGGCGGCGACGGCGGCGCCGGCGAACTTGCCGATGCAAGCGACCACGATGATCGCCAGAGCGGGAACGATGTCGCTGGTGGTGAGACCCTGCAGGTTGACGCCCTGTCCGGCGATCACGAAGAACACGGGCAGCAGCAGCTGCACACTGACCCCTTCGACCTTGCCGGCGATCGTGTGGAACAGGTTGGGCGCATTCGTGCGCGGCACGGCGACGCCGAACAGGAACCCGCCGATCAGTTCGTGCACGCCGATCCGGCTGGTCACGTAGGACGACAGCATCAGCCCGATGAACAGGATGCTGAGCTGCTCGGCGCCGAGCTTGTTGCCGTTCTTTCGATACGGCACGAGCACGAAACGTTCGAGCAGAGGTCGAACGACGAGGAACAAGACGGCGACGTAGACGACCATCTTGCCGATGATCAAGAAGATGTCCGACGCGCTGCCGTTGCCCGCGAGCGCGGTGGCCAGCGCGAGCAACGTGAACGCCATCAGGTCGTCGATGGCCGCGCATGCGACCATCAACAGCCCGAGAGGGATCTTGAACATGTTGCGTTCGGTGAGGATGCGCGCCAGCACCGGGAACGCGGTGACGCACATCGAGACCGCGATGAAGATCGCGAACGGCACGAAGTCGGTCTGCTTGGGGACGAGGGGGTTGGGCAGTTCCTTGTGCGCGTCGGTGTCCTTCTGGATCAACTTGGCGCGTGCGGCCACCTTGTCGCTGACCTCTTTGCTCTCGTTCGAGCACGGCTTGGCGACGACGCCGGCCGGGGATTCGACCGCGACGCAGCTGTGATCGTCATGGAGGTAGCTGCCCAGCACGAAGAAGCCGAGCGCGAACGGCACCGCGATCGAGGTCAGCGAGATGGCCGCAGCGCGCTTGCCGGATCGCTTGACGACCTCGAGGTCGACCTCCATGCCGACGATGAACATGAACAGCACGAGACCCAACGACGCGACCAGTTTGAAGAACGGGATGTCGATCGCGTTGAAGAGGTAGTCGCGCACGCCGGGCGCCACCTGGCCGAGCAGGCTCGGACCGAGGGCGATGCCGACGAGGATCTCGCCGATCACGACCGGCTGCTTGATCGCTCGGAAGACCACGGCCACGAGGCGGCCGAGGGCCAGCACGATGGCCAGGCACAGCAGCAGGGCGACGAAGTGCTTGTCCTGGGCGCTCAGTTCAGCAAACACGTTGGATCCTCAGTTCGATGGCGGTGGAACGATGGTGCAGGAGATCCGGCCGACGCGGAAGGTGTCGCCGGTGCCGATGGCCGCAGGGCCGACGATGCGTTCGGAGTTGACGAAGGTGCCGTTGGTCGTCGCCAAGTCGGCGAGCTGCCAGTGCACCTCGTCGAGCGGCGACAAACGGGCGTGCATCCGTGAGGCTTCGTCGTCGTGGATCACGACGTCGCAACGGAAGTCGCGGCCGATGACCGCTTCCTCGACGAGGCAGACCAGTTGCTGACCATCGACGGGATCATCGATGCGCACCCAGAGCGCCGTGCTCACAGCGCCGCTTCAGCCTTGTCGAACGCGGCCTTGGTGAGGTCGTAGTACGAGCTCAACTCCTTCGAATCCGGGACTCGGTTGTACGCCGTGAACTGGGTGGTGAAGATGAGTGAGCCGGCCTGCGTCTCCACGATGTATCCGGTGAGGAGGACGTCGGTGGATCCGACAGCCGACGCCTCGTACTTGATCGCGTTGACGTCGGCGCGCCCGACCGGCCGAGCGTCGCGAGTCGCGTCGGTGATCGTGTAGACGACATCGAGGCCACCGAGGTTGCCGTTGGCCTTCGCGCAGTTCTGTGTGATCGCCTTGTCCTGCTCGTAGAACTTGGTGGCGTCAGCCGCCGAGGCGAACGTGGAGACGTTCTCGAAGAACGCGGTGTTGGTGAACGATGAACCGGTGCCGTCCGATGTCGAGAACAGCGTCTCGCCCTGCCGGAGCGGGTTCGCCAGGGTGAACTGCGGGCAGAACGGGTCGCCGTCGCCGGAGATGTCTTCGGAGTTCCAGTCCGAGCTGAACGCGTCGCGCACCTGGCGAATGGTGAGCAGCGCTGACTTGAGCGACGCGCGGGTCGGCTGCGCGGTCGACTTCGTCGACCCGCCCCTCGTGGCGATGACCACCACACCGACGATCACGAGCAGCGCCACCACGACGACGCCGATGATCAACGGACGCTTGCTCCGCTTCGCCGGCACCGGCGGGGCGACGAGCCCCGGAGCGAACGGCGCGCCGGGCACGGGGCCGACCGGGCTGGCCGTGGTGGGCGGATACGACTGAGATCCGCCGGCGACGGGCATCGGCGGGGCCGACGCCGGACCAGCGACGGGCACGACCGGGGGCAGGCTCGCTGCCGCGGGCGGAAGCGATGCCGCGGCACCCGCCAACGGGACGCCGGAGGGCGGTGAGCTCACCGGCGGACGGCTCGACCCGGGGGCGACAGGGCCGTCCGAGGTCGGCGGCGCCAGGCGCACGGGTTGCTGGGCCGTGCCGGCAGCAGCTTCCTGGGTGTTGATGCCGACGTTGGGTGGCGCTGACGTGACGGCCGAACGAACTGCACGCGCGGCTCCCGACGCGACCGCTGTCTTCGGGTCACCGCGGCGGATCACCGGGACCGTCGGGAAGGCCTGCTTGACGAGGCGTTCGACGATCGGCGACCGACTCGAGCCACCGACGAGCGAGATGCCCGACAGCTGGGACGAATCGAGCCCGGCCTCGGCGACGCACCGATCCAGCAGCACGACGGTCTCGGCCAGGTAGGGGTTGACCAGCTCCTCGAACTCGTCCCGGGTGAGGCGGAGCTGTTGCAGGCCGGTCGGCAGCGGGATCAGCAGATCCGCGTACGGATTGCCGGAGAGGGTCTCCTTGGCTCGCCGCGCCTCGTTGCGAAGGGTGGCGCCGACCTGCTGCCAGAGCGGCTCCTCGCCGATCTGGATCGCGTCCCAGGCCGCGGGCGGCAGCTGGCCGCCGAGGTGGTTGACGATGATCTCGTCGAACAGCTCACCGCCGATGTTCTGGTCGCCGCTCGGTCGACCGACGATGTTGAACCCACCTCCGCTGGCGGTCACCACGGCCGTGTCGAACGTGCCGCCGCCGAGGTCGTAGACCACCACGAACGCGCCCTGTGCGACGCCGACCTCGCTGGCGAACGACAACGCCGCCGCCACGGGCTCGGGCAGCAACGCCGGGCGGGGCAGCTCGGCCTTGGCGGCGGCCTCGAGGAGGCGGTTCAGCCGGGGCCGGTTCCACGTCGCCGGATGGGTCAGACGGACCTCCGCCGGGGGCTCACCCATCTGTCGGACGGACTCGGTGTAGACCTGCTTCAGCAACGCCGCGACGAGGTTGACGACTTGGTACGGGCGCCCGTCGAGCACGACCGGCGACTGATCGCCGAGGCGGTTCTTGAGGGCTCGCAGGGTGCTCTCCGGGTGGGTGCCGGACAGATCGTCGGCCGTGCGCCCGACGATGATCGTCCCGCTGGGATCGACCATGACGACCGACGGCATGCGCCGCTCGCCCCCGACCTCGATCACCTCCGGCGCGCGGTCGCCGACCTTGGAGGCCGCAACGGTGTAGCTGGTTCCAAAATCGATCGCGAGGATCCACGAAGCCAAAAGCGGAGAACTCCTTGTTCGAACTTCGGGTCACCTTAGCTCACGTGCCAGGACGCGATCCGTGAGCGGTTCACCTGCCGAAGTTGAAGTCGCGGATCTCCCGCAACGACTCGCTGAACGCGACGACCGAGCCCTCGAACAGCTCGCGGCCGAGCTCTGCCGTGGCCATCGTGGGATCGCCGATGTAGCCGTCGTCGAAGAAGTCGTTCGACAGCCAGCCGAAGCTGACCTTGCCGCCGAACTTGACGTAGCGGTTGCCGATCATGCCCTCCGGAATCCGTCGCTCGGCCTTGGACATGTCGCACAGGTGCGGGGCGAGGTGCAGCATCACGCTCGTCTCGTCCGTGCCACCGTGGATGCCCATCCCGTGCTCGCCCTCGGCCGACGTGCCGCCCTGATCCGCCGGGACCCCGGGGTGGGTGGTGAAGGTCATCAGCCCGTGCTCCAGGCGGATTTCGCGGTTCGCCGTTCCGAGGAGCGTGCTGTTGCCGCCGTGGCCGTTCAGGAAGACCAATCGCTTGGCGGGCGTCTTCGCGATGCACCGACCGATGTCCCCCAGCACTGCCTGGAGCGTGGACGACGACAACCAGATCGTGCCCGGCGACCAGGCGTGCTCGTTGGACTTGGTGTACGCCAGCGGCGGCAGGACCCAGACATCCAGCTCGGCACCGACCTTCGCCGCTGTCGCGTCGGCCGTGGCCGCGGCGATGATCAGATCGGTGTTCAGCGGCAGGTGCGGACCGTGCTGCTCGATCGCGCCCAACGGTTGCACGATGATCGAATCCTCGGTCAGCAGACGGCCGACATCCGGTCCGGTCAGGTCGGCGAGCTGCCGGGTGCGAGGGGTCGGCGAGATGGTCACTGCGACACGTTAGCGGCGCGGCCAGAATGCCGAAGTGCGAGGATGATGGCGTGGCCGCTGCAGGAGACACCGACGCCGACGTGATCGTGATCGGCGCGGGCCACAACGGCTTGGTCACGGCGGCGTACCTCGCCCGGTTCGGGCTCCGCACCCTGCTGCTCGAAGCGCGTGCCACCGTCGGCGGCACGGCCGCCAGCGAGCCGTTCGGCGGGGCAACCGTCAACATCTGCAACTGCGATCACCTCACGTTCCGCACGACGCCGGTGATGCGCGAGCTCGACCTCGAAGCTCACGGTCTGCGCTACCTGGACGTCGATCCGTCGCAGTTGAACATGACGTGGGACGAACAACGCCCGTGGCTGAGCTTCCACGACATCGACCGCACGATCGACGGGCTCAACATCACCCATCCACGCGAGGTCGAGGGGTATCGGCAGTACCTCAAGGCGGCGTTGCCTGCGGTCCGGCTCGTGCTCGAAGGCGCGAGTGAACCGCCGACGATGCGCGGCCTGACCCGCCGTGCGATCGAGAAGCGGATGCACGGGGTGTCCACGCTGCTGCGCTGGAGCCGGCGCAGCGCAGCCGATGTGATGCGCTCGTTCTTCGACACCGAGCCGCTGCGCGCTCCCGCGCTGGCAGTCGGGCCGATGGTGTGGGGCATCAGCCCGGAGACGCCGGGATCCGGCCTCGGCGCGCTCACCTACGCGATGCGCCACGTCGCCACGGTCGGTCGACCGGTGGGTGGCAGCGGTGCCGTGCCCGAGGCTCTGCTGGCCTCGTTCCTGGCGGCCCACGGCACGCTGCGCACGTCGTCGCGCGTGTCGACGATCGTCTGCGACAGCACGGGCGTCCGCGGGGTCGCGCTGGATGACGGCACCGAGATCCGCGCCGACGTGGTGGTCTCGGCCTGCGACCCGCACCGCACGTTCGTCGAGTGGCTGAAGGGCGCGCCGACCCAAGCCGACGACCTGATCAACCGTTGGCGCACGACGCCACACAGCCAGGGTTACGAGTCGAAGATCGACGCGATCCTCACCGAGGTCCCCCGGCTGCGGGCCACCCAGACCGCCGACTTCGAACGTCTCGGCGTCGATCCTGCGGCGTGCACCGCCGCGATCTCGCCGTCGCTGGCCGACATGGATCGCGGGCAGCGGCTGATGAACCGCGGTCAGATCCTCGATCGGCCCGGGTTCCTCGTCAACGTGCCCACCGTGATGGACCCGACGATGGCCCCCGAGGGGCGGCACGTGCTCAGCCTCGAGGCGATCTACACGCCCTACGACTTCACCGGCGGCTGGACCGACACCGCTGAGCCGCAACGGTGGCTGGACCAGTTCGCGTCGCTCACCTCGTCGAGGTTCAGCGACTCGATCGTCGACTGGCGGGTCATGACCCCCGCCACCTACGAGTCGGAGTTCAACCTGCCCAAGGGACACGCGACCAGCTTCGCCGGCGGTCCACTCGCGGCCATGCGCAACAAGAACCCGGAACTGACCCGCTACGAGACGGCCGTGCGCGGCCTGTACCTCACCGGAGCGGCGACGTTCCCCGGCGCCGGCGTCTGGGGTGCGAGCGGCCGCAACGCCGCCACCGTCGTGCTGCGCTCGTTCCCCTGAGGGCGTGAGGCCGCCCTCGGGCCGGAACCCCTGCAACGAAGGGGGCGATCCGACGGATGGTGGCGGCTGCGGCGGCCGCCCCGTCCCCGGGGGACGTGTCTATTCGGTGAGACGGGTGGCTGGGTTGTCGCGTTGACAACCCAGCCACCCGCCTGGCTGATCGCGAACACCTCCGGCGGGCGCATCCGGGCCCTCGTCCGCAGAATCCCACGCTCAACGTGACATCGAGCGGACGCAACCCGTCGAGGCCGCAGTCGAGGGCGGCCACCGCAGACGTCGGCCGCCCGAAGCATCGCCCCCGCCATTGCAGGGGTTCGGCCGGAGGCCGTAGAACGAGACGGTCAAAGGCCTGGAGGGTCAGGCGTCCTTGACTGCCCAGTCGCGGCGGGCGACGGGCTCCTTGTCGCTCCATGGGAAGTTGATCCACTGGTCGGTGCGCTTCCACACGTAGTCGCAGTGCACGACCGAGTGGGACTTCTCGTAGATGACTGCGGTACGGACCTCGGCGACCTTGCCCGCGCAGAACTCCTGCACGCTGCGCAGGGTGTGGCCGGTGTCGGCGACGTCGTCGGCGATGAGGATCTTCGCGTCGGAGACATCGACGAAGTCGGGCGCCGGGGGAAGGATGCGCGGCACGTCGAGGCGCTCGTCGACACCGGTGTAGAACTCGACGTTCATCGTGTAGACGTTCTTCACGGACAGCGCGTAGCCGAGGGCACCGCCGATGAGCAGCCCACCGCGAGCGATCGACAGGATCATGTCCGGCTCGTAGCCGTCGTCGGCCACCATCTGCGCCAGCGCGCGAGACGATTCGCCGAAGATTTCCCATGTCAAGATCTCGCGCTCATCCATGGCTGCGTACCTACCCGATGATGTCGATCGGGCGCACGGGCACACGGTCGATCGCCTTGCCGATCGCGTCGCGGATCGCGGCCACGATCGCTGGCGTGCTCGACACCGTCGGCGGTTCGCCGACGCCCTTCGCGCCCAGCGGAGCGATCGGGTCGGGCTCCTCGATCAACGTCGCCACGACGTCGGGCATGTCGAGGAAGGTCGGCAGGAGGTAGTCGGTGAAGCTCGGGTTGAGCACCCGACCTTTCGTCATGACGATTTCCTCCATGACCGCGAGCCCGAGGCCCTGGGCGATGCCGCCCTCGATCTGGCCGATCACGCTCAACGGGTTCAGCGCCCGGCCGACGTCCTGGGCGGTGGCGACCTGGATCACCTTGACCAGACCGAGCTCCGGGTCGACGTCGACCACCGCCCGGTGGGCCACGAACGCAAACGCCGTGTGGCAGTTGCCCTGGCCGTTCTCGTCGAGGTCTTCGGTCGGCTTGTGCCGGTAGACCACGGTCTCGTCGAACGCGATCCCGCGTGTGGCGTCGGTGACCGGGATGCGCAGCACGCCTGCCGCATCGACGATGTCGCCGCCCTCGATGCTCAGCGTGGACGCATCGACACCGTGGACGGCCCCGACGTGATCGAACAGCAGGCGGCGAACCTTCACACAGGCTGCGTTCACCGCTCCCCCGCTCATCCAGGTCTGACGCGACGCCGAGGTCGACCCCGACGAGCCGACACCGGTGTCGATCGGGTCGAGGAGGACGTCGTCGACGCCGAGCACGCTCCGGGCGATCTGGCCGGCGATGGTGACGAACCCCTGACCCACCTCGGCGGTCGCGAACTTCAGCGTCGCGACGCCGTCGGCCAACCGGCACCGCGCCGTGGAGTAGTCGTCGAAGCCCTCGCTGTACATCAGGTTCTTGATCGACACCGCGAAGCCGATGCCACGACGGATGTGGTTTGCGTCGGCCGTCCGTCCTGCCCCGCCGGGCAGACGCATCGGGTCCGAGTCGTGGCCGCCGACCGGTTCGGTCGGCAGCGGCAGCGCTGCCGTCTCGCGGATGCAACGCGCCACGGGCGCGACGTTCTCGATCACCTGGCCAGTGATCAGCTTGTCGCCGGTCTCCATCGCGTTGCGAAGTCGGATCTCGACCGGATCGAGCCCGCAGGCAACGGCGAGGCGATCCATCTGACCCTCGTGGGCGAAGCAGGCCTGCACCACCCCGAAGCCACGCATCGCTCCGCACGGCAGGTTGTTGGTGCGCACGGCATACCCGTCGACGAGCGCGTTCGCGCACTTGTACGGGCCTTGGGTGTGGGTCACCGCATTGATCAACACGGCGGAGGAGGTCGACGCATACGCCCCACCGTCGAACACCATGCGCGACTCGACCTTCACGAGGCGGCCGTCCTCGGTGGCGTGGTGGCGCATCCAGATCGTGGCGGGATGGCGGTGGACGTGGCCGAGGAAGCTCTCCTCGCGGCTGTACTGCATGCGAACCGGCCGGCTCGTGCGCAGCGCGAGCAGGCACGTGTGCACCTGCAGGCTGATGTCCTCGCGAGCGCCGAACGCACCTCCGACGCCACCCAGGGTCAGCCGCACCTGCTCCGGGGCGAGGCCGAGGCATGCCGCGATCTGCTTCTGGTCCTCGTGCAACCACTGCGTGGCGACGTACAGCTCCACTCCTGCGCCGCCGGGATCGGGCATCGCCAACGCGGCCTCGAGACCCAGGAAGGCCTGATCCTGCATGCCGATCACATAGGTGCCCTCGAC
>JAOBWQ010000452.1 GCA_025463425.1 Ilumatobacteraceae bacterium
GCGCTGACCCACTGCATCGACCACGTCGTGAGCGCACTCGGGGGCTGATCGGATGCAGGTCGACGACGTGCTCACCACCCACACCGAGGGGCTCGCGCCGCTCAACCGGCCGATCATGGTCGTCGCGCTCACCGGGTGGTTCGACATGTCAGGCGCTGCCACTGGCGCGCTCGAGTGGTTGCTGCGCGATCGCGTCGCACCGATCGTCGCCAGCATCGACTCCGATCCGTTCTACGACTTCACCCAGGAGCGCCCCGAGGTCTGGCTCGACGACGACGAATCGGTCATCGTCCGCTGGCCGTCGAACGAGTTCCGCATCGCCCGCTTCCCAGGCAGCGCGCACGACCTCGTGGTGCTGTCGGGGGTCGAGCCGCACGTGCGCTGGAGCACCTACTGCGCGTGCATCACGGCCATGGCCGCCCGGCTCGGCTGCGACATCGTCGTCACGATCGGCGCCAACGCCGACGCGCTCCCCCACACCCGACACCCGCAGGTCGTCGGCAGCAGCACCAACGAGGATCTCGTCCGCCGGCTCGGTCTCAGCCGCCCGCAGTACCAGGGCATCACGGGCGTGATCGGTGTCCTCCAGGAGCGCCTCGAGAAGAGTGACATCCCAGCCATCTCGCTGCGCGTCGGTGTGCCGCACTACCTCGGCAACGCCCAGCACCCGAAGTCGTCGGCGGCGCTGCTCGAGCACCTCGAACACGTTCTCGGTGTGCCCACCAGCCACACCGAGCTGGCCGGCGAGATCGAGCGTTGGCAGTCGCTGCACGACGAAGCGGTCGCCGAGGACCCACAAGCCGCCAGCTACGTGCAGATGCTCGAGCGCCAGTTCGATCAACGCGCCGAAGCCAACATGCCCACCGGCGACGATCTCGCCGCCGAGCTGGAGGCCTTCCTCCGCGACCAGGGCGCCCCTGGAGACGGCGACGGCCCTGACGCCGGAGAGGGATCAGGGCCGCAGCTGTAGCGAGGGAGGACTTGTCCGACCGAGCGGCAACGATCTCGAGCAGCACCAAAGGCGCCCTGGCGCCGGAGGTGCGTTGCGAGACAATCGCTAATGGATCGCGCTGAAGCCGGTCTCGAGGTCGGCGATGATGTCCTCGATGTTCTCCAGGCCGACGCTGAGGCGGATCAGGCCGGGCGTGACGCCGCTGCTGATCTGTTCCTCGTCGCTCAGCTGGCTGTGCGTCGTGCTGGCCGGGTGGATGACGAGGCTGCGCACGTCGCCGATGTTCGCGACGTGGCTGTGCAGCGTCAGCGAGTCGGCGAACTTCTGCCCGGCGCCCTTGCCGCCTTCGAGCTCGAACGCGAGGATCGAGCCGTAGCCCTTGCCCTTGCCGTACTTCTTGGCCCGCTCGTGCCATGGACTGGACTCGAGGCCGGCCCAGTTGATGCTGGTGACCGCCGACTTCGACTGCAGGTACTCGACGACCTTGGCCGCGTTGGAGAAGTGCCGCTCCATGCGCAGGCTCAGCGTCTCCAGGCCCTGCAGGATCAGGAAGGAGTTCAGCGGCGCGATCGCCGAACCGAGGTCGCGCAGCAGCTGCACGCGGGCCTTGATGATGTACGAGCCGTGGCCCAGGGCCGGGAAGTAGGCGAGTCCGTGGTAGCTCGGGTCCGGTTCGGTGAAGTTCGGGAAGCGGCCGCTGGCGGCGAAGTCGAACGTGCCGCCATCGGTGATCGACCCGGCGATCGAGGTGCCGTGGCCGCCGATGAACTTCGTCAGGCTGTGCACCACGATGTCGGCGCCCCATTCGATCGGGCGGATCAGGTACGGCGTGGGCACGGTGTTGTCGACCATCAGCGGGATGCCGTTGTCGTGGGCGACCTTGCTGACGCCCTCGATGTCGAACACGTCGTTCTTCGGGTTGGCGAGGACCTCGCCGAAGAACAGCTTGGTGTTCGGGCGGATCGCGCTGCGCCACTGCTCGAGATCGTGCGGATCGTCGACGAACGTGACCTCGATGCCGAGCTTGGGGAACGTGTAGTGGAGCAGGTTGTACGTGCCGCCGTACAGCGACGGCGAGGCGACGAGGTGGTCGCCGGCTTCGGCCAGGGTGAGGATGCCAATGGTCGCTGCGGCCTGGCCGGATGACACCACGAGTGTGCCGGGAAGCCCGACGGCGGTCGTGACGCCGCCTTCGAGCGAGTTGATCCGCTGCTCGACGGCCAGCTGGGTCGGGTTGGCGATGCGGGTGTAGATGTTGCCGATCTCGGCCAGCGCGAACAGGTTCGACGCGTGCTCGGAGTTGCGGAACTGGTAGCTGGTCGTCTGGTAGATCGGCACGGCCCGGGCGCCGGTCGTTGGATCGGGCTCACCCCCGACGTGGATCTGGCGGGTCTCGAATCCCCATTCGCTGCTCATGCGATCTCCTTTGATCGGGCGCGCACGCCGAGCGTGCGCCATGGCGCAGCACCGTAACATCGAATCCCGACCAAATCAATCGGGAATCGCCTTCGAGGGTCAGATGTCGAGCAGCGCGAAGTCGTTGTCGGTCAGCCAGTGGCGGCCGACCTCTTTGACCGGGGCCCAGCGATCGACGAGGCGTTGGCCAGTCGGGTCCTCGGGTGTGATCTGACCGAAGTCGGTGGGAGTCGGCCCGCACCGGTCGGCATGCGGCTGGAGCTTGGCGAGGTCGAAGCCGTAGACCTCGGCGCAGGCGAGGCCGACCATCCGGCGGGTTTCCTCGATCGGGATGTCGTGGAACGTCTTCTTCAGCCACGAGCGGGTGTGCGGCCACGTGCCCTCGGGGTGCGGGAAGTCGTTGCCCCAGAGGATGTTGTCGACGCCGATCTCGTAGCGCATGCCGAGTTCGCGGCGCTTCGTGTTCGACGCGCCGATGAAGCAGTTGCGGTCGATGTAGTCCGACGGCGGCATCGTGATCGCGCCGCCGAACGGGTCGGCGCCGAGCTTCTCGGTGCCCTTCTGGCCGAGGAACAACCGGTCCCAGAACCAGATCTGCGCGGGCAGCCACCAGCAGCCGGCCTCGGTGACCCCGAACTTCAGGTTGGGAAACCGCTCGAACACGCCCGACC
>JAOBWQ010000508.1 GCA_025463425.1 Ilumatobacteraceae bacterium
GCTCGAGAAGCAGGACCTCCTCACCAGTGCCGGAGTCGACGGTTGGGTCTCGACCCAGATGTGCTTCGACAGCCGCACCATCGTGCGTTGGATCGAGACCTCCCGCGACGCCGGCCTGGAGCTGCCCGTGCACCTCGGCGTCCCAGGTGTCATCGACACGATGAAGCTGCTCACGATGGGCACCAAGCTCGGTGTCGGCGCCTCGCTGCGCTACCTCCGCAAGAACCGCGCCGTGGTCAGCAAGCTCGCCGCTCCGGGCGGCTACGACCCGATGGACATGCTCGAGCCGATGGCCGCCGACCTGGACCGGCTGGGCGTCGAGGCCCTGCACGTGTTCACGTTCAACCAGGTCGCCAACACCGTCGAGTGGCAGATGGCCGTCGGCGGCGCGGTCAGCAGCGCTTCGTAGGTTCTGTCGTAGCGTGTCGGACATGACCGTGTCCGCAGACCCCATCTCCACTCCGCCGGCGCGCACGCCCGGTGGCGCGATCCGCATGGACGGCCTGGTCCTCCGCGACGAGACCGTCGCCCGGCTGCGGGCCGAGATCGACGCGCTCGGCAACCCCCACGTCTGCCTCGCCACCGTGCTGGTCGGCGACGACAAGCCGAGCCAGGTCTACGTGCGCAGCAAGCACAAGAAGGCCGCCGAAGCCGGCATGAGCTCCAAGCACGTCGAGCTGCCGGCCACTGCCTCCCAGGCCGAGGTCGAGGCCGCCGTTCGCGACCTGGCCGAGGATCCCGACGTTCACGGCATCCTGGTCCAGCTGCCGCTGCCGAACGGGCTCGACGAAGATGCGGTGCTCGATCTCGTTCCCGCCGAGAAGGACGTCGACGGCCTGACGATCGCCAGCATGGGCCGCCTGATGCGTGGCCGCGAGGGTCACATCCCGTGCACCCCGAAGGGCGTGATGCGCCTGCTCGATCGGTACGGCATCGCCACCAGTGGCCAGACCGCCGTCGTGATCGGCCGCTCGTTGCTGGTCGGCCTGCCGCTGTCGGTGCTGCTGGCCCGCAAGGGCATCGATGCGACGGTGACACTGGCCCACTCGCGCACCAAGGACCTCGTCGCCGCATGCCGCAACGCCGACATCATCGTCGGCGCGGCCGGCATCGCTCGGTTGATCACGGCCGAGCACGTCAAGCCCGGCGCGACGTTGATCGACGTCGGCATGTCGCGCACGGAGGCCGGCATCGTCGGCGACATCGACTTCGATGCCGTCGAGTCGATCGCCGGGGCGATCACGCCGATGCCGGGTGGCACGGGGCCGATGACGATCGCCTGCCTGCTCGAGAACACGCTCGAGGCCGCGCGCATGCTCGGTGCCGTTCGCCGGTGAGTGCTCCGGCCGACGTCCGCGACCCCCAGCTGCAGTGAACCTCGACGCCGCGATCGAGTGGCTGGAGGGCCACATCGACTATGGCACCTGGGCGGCGCGATCGGCGCGGACCGGCCCGGTCGAGCTGTCCCTCGACCGCATGCGGCGATTCGCCGGCGCGCTCGGCGACCCGCAGGCGTCGTTGGCGGTGGTGCACGTCACCGGCACCAACGGCAAGGGATCCACGTCACGGATGATCACCCGGCTGCTGATGGCCGAAGGGCTGCGCGTCGGCACCTACTCCAGTCCACACCTGGCGCGGTACAACGAGCGGTTCCGCATCGACGACGTGGACATCGACGACGCCACACTCACCGACCTGCTGTCGCGGATGGCCGTTGCAGAAGCCGGGCTCGGAGAGAGCCTGATGCCGTTCGAGGTCCTCACCGGCGCCGCGTACACCCTGTTCGCCGAGCGCGATGTCGATGTCGCAGTCGTCGAGGTAGGCGTGCTCGGCCGGTTCGACGCCACCAACGTCGCCGACGGGCGCGTCGCGGTGATCACCAACATCGGCTTCGACCACACGAGCGGCGACGGCGATTGGCAGCTGCGCATCGCGACGGAGAAGGCCGGCATCGTCAAGCCCGGCGCGCACCTCGTCGTCGGCGACGTCGACCCGCGCTTCGACGACGCGTTCGCCGCGCAGATGCCCGGCGCGATGTGGCGGCTCGGACGCGACGTCAGCGTGCCCGACGATCACCCGACGGCCCACGGCCGGCGGCTCACGATCGACACGCCCTGGCAGCACCTCGACGCACTCCAGCTCCCCCTGCATGGCGCGCACCAGGCCACGAATTGCGCGCTCGCGGTGACGGCTGCCAGCGCGTTCATCGGTCGCGCCCTCGATCCCCGACGCGCCCAGGCCGGGCTCGACGCGGTCGTCATGCCGGCGCGGATGGAGT
Organism: Ilumatobacteraceae bacterium; assembly: GCA_025463425.1. Taxonomy (GTDB): domain Bacteria; phylum Actinomycetota; class Acidimicrobiia; order Acidimicrobiales; family Ilumatobacteraceae; genus WLMZ01. The sequence goes on from JAOBWQ010000508.1 coordinate 2,279, forward strand.
CGCTGCGCTGTCCCGGAGGATCGACCGTCGTGCTCGACGGAGCGCACAACCCCGACGCAGCCACGGCCCTGGCCGCTGCGTTGGGCGAGGTTCCCAGCGCCGGTCGGCGAACGCTCGTCATCGGGCTGCTCGCCGGCCGCGATCCAGCGGCGATGCTGGACGCGGTGGGCGCGGCGACGTTCGACACGATCATCTGCTGCACCCCGCCCACCGCCCGGGCCCGACCCGCAGCCGATCTCGCGGCTGCGGCTGCCGCGATCGGACTGACCAGCACCGTCATCGACGACATCGGCAATGCGCTCGGCGTCGCCTGTGGGGCTGCCGGTGACGACGATCAGATCGTCGTCACCGGCAGCATCTACCTCGTCGCCGACGCTCGCGCCTGGTTGGTGTCCGGCACCTGATCGACGTCGGCGCGACGGAACGAGACGACGAGAACCACGAGTGGGAGGGCCGCGAGGAGCCCGAGGCTGACGACGTTGCCGATCTGATCGGTGGTGTCGTACTTGTCGAGATGGCGGAGGTGGTAGACGAGGTGCGGCACCGCGTTCACCAACAGTGCGACGCCCGCAGTCCGCACGACGAGCGGTTGCATCGTGCGCGCAGCGATCAGGCTGACCACCGCCAGAGCGAGGCTGAGCTGGCCGACGTCGCGCACGAGGTGCTCGTTCATCGGGCCGTCAGCCGCCACCCACATCCGGCCGAAGCCGGGGAAGTCGTCGTAGAACGAGCGTGGGAAGAACGTCGCCCAGACCCCGACCAGCAGCCCGGAGAGCGAGAGGTAGATCAGCACGGCGCGCTGCAGGAGTCGGGGTCCGGACATGTCGATCAGGCCGTGGCCAGCGCGCTGGCGGGCGTCGCCTGGAACGTGATCGCCAGACGGTTCCACAGGTTGATCATCCCGATCGCAGCCACGATGTACGGGATCGCGTCGCCGAACTCAGCAGCTGCCGCGTCGTACACGTCGTCGGACACGCCGTGCTCGCCGAAGCGGGTGACGGCGTCGGTCAGGCGCAGCGCTGCGATCTCACGGTCGGTGTAGAGCGGTGTCTCCCACCACGCGTTGAGGCCGAACAGGCGAGCGGTCGTCTCGCCGGACTTCAGCGCATCGGTGCTGTGCATGTCGATGCAGAACGCACAGCCGTTGATCATCGAGGCGCGCAGCTTGATCAGGTGGTAGAGGGAGTGCTCGACGTTGGCGGCGATGTTCCCTTCGAGCGCGGCGAGGTGCTTGTAGAGATCGGGGCTGACGTTGGCGAGCGAGAGTCGCTGGGTCATGGCGGTGTCCTTTCGGTTCGGCGGGTTCTTGGTCCCGTACTGATGATGACGAAGGCACCGACCCGTTCGTGACAACTTCGCACCGGAGACGTCCACCGCGACGGGTGGTCGGTCACACTGTGGTGCATGTCGTCGCTCGCGGAGTTCCTCCACCGCGCCGGCGGCGACGTCCTGGACGCGATGGTCGACTGGTCGGCGGACAACGGTCGCGCCCTGTACCCCCACCAGGAATCGGCGATCCTCGAGCTGCTCTCGGGAAGCAACGTCATCCTCGCCACGCCCACCGGTTCGGGAAAGTCGATGGTGGCACTCGCCGCGCACGCACAGGCCACACTCCCTGGCGCCGGGCGGAGCTGGTACACCGCACCGGTCAAGGCGTTGGTCACGGAGAAGTTCTTCGAGCTGTGCGCTCAGCTCGGACCCGAGCACGTGGGGATGATGACCGGCGACTCGTCCTTCAACTCGGACGCGCCGGTGATGTGCTGCACGACCGAGATCCTTGCCTTCATGGCTCTGCGCGACGGAAGCCTCACCGACGCCGACACGGTGGTGCTCGACGAGTTCCACTTCTACGCCGATCCGGATCGCGGTTGGGCGTGGCAGGTGCCGTTGCTGGAGATGACCAGGGCGACGTTCCTGCTTTTGTCGGCCACCCTCGGCGACACGCGCTTCCTCGCCGACGACCTCACCCGACGGACGGGCCGCCCGACGGCGGTGATCGCCGATGCCGTCCGGCCGGTGCCACTGCGCTACGAGTACCGCTACGAGCGGTTGCACCACGTCGTCGAGGAGCTCGTGCAGGCCGACGCAGCGCCGCTCTACCTCGTCAACTTCACCCAGGCCGACGCGGTCGAACAGGCCAACAGCCTGGCCTCCGTGGTCAAGCTCGGGACCGAGGCCAAGGCGCTGGTCGCAGCCGAGCTGGCCCGCGCGCCGATGCCTCCGGGCTTCGGACGCGATCTCGCCCGCCTCCTGCGCAACGGGGTCGGCGTGCACCACGCCGGCATGCTGCCCCGCCATCGTCGACTCGTCGAACGATTGACCCAGCTCGGCGCGCTGAAGGTCGTGTCCGGCACCGACACCCTCGGTGTTGGTGTCAACCTGCCGATCCGCACGGTGGTGTTCACCCGGCTCTACAAGTTCGACGGCACCGGGAGCCGGATGCTGAGCGCTCGCGAGTTCCACCAGATCGCTGGGCGGGCCGGGCGCGCCGGCTACGACACCGAAGGGTTGGTCGTCGCGCTCGCGCCGGACCACGAGGCCGAATACCTGTCACGCATGGCCAAGGCCGGGACCGACACGAAGAAGCAGCGCAAGGCCACCAAGCCGCCCACGCCTCGCGGCTACGTGCACTACGACTCCGTAACGTTCGCCGCGCTCCAGCTCGCGACCCCCGAGAAGCTGGAGTCGAGCTTCGCGGTGACGCCGGCGATGATGTTGCACCTGCTCGACCGACCGGCCGACACCTGGACCACCGTGCGAGCACTGCTGCTCGACAACCACGAGCCACGTTCGCGTCAGCGCCGTCACGTCCGCCGCGCGATCGGGCTGTATCGATCGTTGCTCGCCAGCGGGGTGGTGGAGCGGCTCGACACGCCCCTGCCCGACGGGCGCCGGGTGCGCGTCGATCGGTCGTTGCAACAGGACTTCGCCCTCAACCAACCGCTCGCCCCGTTCCTGCTCGACCTGCTGCCCCAGCTCGACACCGATGACGACGGCCACGTCTTCGCACTGCTCGCCGCGGTCGAGAGCGTGCTCGACGATCCACGGCAGGTCCTGTTCGCCCAACGCGAGAAGGCCAAGACCGAGGCCATGACCGCGATGAAGGCCGCCGGGATCGAGTACGAGGAGCGCATCGAACGGCTCGAGAAGGTGACCTCGCCGAAGCCGATGGCCGAAGAGATCTACGGCGCGTTCGACGAGTGGCGGCTCACCCATCGCTGGATCGACGGCGCCAACGTGTCGCCGAAGGGTGTGGTGCGCGACATGTGGGAACGGGCGATGGACTTCCCCTCCTACGTGCGCCACTACGGGCTCAAGCGTTCCGAGGGGACGCTGCTGCGCTACCTCAGCGATGCCTATCGCACGATCACGCGGACGATTCCCGAGGACCTCCAGACCGACGACATCAGCGAGATCGCCGACTGGCTCGACGGCGTGATCCGCGCGACCGACTCCAGCCTGATCGACGAGTTGCAGGCGCTGCGCGACGACGCACCGCCGCAGCGCGCCGCGTCTGCTGCAGTCGCTGATCCCGCCGACTTCGTCCGGCGCCCAGCAGCATTGAAGGCATTGATCCGCAACCGGGTCTTCCGTTGGGTGCAGCTGGCCGCCGGCAAGCGGTGGGACGCGCTGCACGAGGACCTCGTCGAGGCCGGCGACCACGCCCGCAACAGCGAGGACCTCGCCGCGCTGTTCGGTCCCTACTTCACCGAGCACGCATCGATCGGCATCGACGGTGATGCCCGCGGCCCGCACCGGTTCGAGGTGGTCGTCGACGGGGGCGGTCGACGATGGACCGTGCACCAGACGCTCGCCGACCCCGAAGGGTTCGACGAGTGGCAGCTGACCCTCGAGTTCGACCTCGACGCCACCGAACGCGACGCCGAGCTCCGCGGCCGCCTGGTCACCCTCGCCCGCCTCTGATCGCAACTCACCCCGTTCTTTGGTCGGCCCGGGCCCCCGTGGGGTCTGGATCCAGCAAAGAACGGAGGGGGGTCAGGACTGGTGGTGGCGGTAGAACTCGACGTGGTCCGGCGGTAGCGGGCGGTTGCCGGCGATCAGGTCGGCGGCCTTCTCGGCCATCATCATCACGGGGGCGTAGATGTTGCCGTTGGTGACGTACGGCATCGCCGATGCATCGCACACCCGCAGACCCTCTACGCCGTGCACCTTCATGGTCAGCGGGTCGACGACGGACATCTCGTCGGTGCCCATCCGGCACGTGCACGACGGGTGCAACGCTGTCTCGGCATCCTTGGCGACCCACGCGAGGATCTCCTCGTCGGTCTGCACCGACGTGCCCGGTGAGATCTCGCCGAGGCTGAACTCGTCGAACGCGTGGGCGTCGAGGATGCTGCGCGTCACGCGGATCGCTTCGACCCACTCCCGGCGATCCTGTTCGGTCGACAGGTAGTTGAACCGCAGCGCCGGCTTGACCCGAGGATCCTTGGACGTGATCTTCACCGAGCCGCGGGAGTCGCTGTACATGGGCCCGATGTGGACCTGGTAGCCGTGCTCGATCTTCTCCGGCCTGCCGTCCGGGCCATCAGGCATCGAGCCGTCGTAGCGGATCGCGATCGGCAGGAAGTGGAACATCAGGTTCGGGTACTTCACGTC
>JAOBWQ010000509.1 GCA_025463425.1 Ilumatobacteraceae bacterium
TGCGTTTCAGGATATTGACGGTCGAGGACACGTCCCGGACAGTCAGAGGAACTTCCAGCGGATCACTTCGGACTCCCCGGCGGATCCGACTGATCTGACGGCGCGCCGGCCCGCATCACCGGCTACGAACCGGGGATTCTCCGGAGACTCGATCATCGCAGCCCTGACCGGTAAACAGCGTTTACCGGTCATGTGTCATGGGAACAGAGGAGCAGGGCATGCAGAGATGACATGGGTCTGCGCGCCCACCTCACGAATGACAGGAACATCTACCAACCCACCCGCCACTGAACGCAGCGGGGAGCAACGCAAGGAGACAACGCACATGCCAGAACTACTCGTCGACTTCATCACCTCACTCGACGGTTACGGCGCCGCCGACGGATGGCCTGGCTTGTGGGGGCTCCAGGGCCCGGAATACCTCGCCTCGCTTGAAGCGGATCCCGCAGCGGACTACCTGGTGCTGATGGGCGCGAAAACGTACCGGCTGATGTCCGGCCTCGCTGCGGACGGTGAACCGGGAACCGAGGGCCTTGCCGGGCTGTCGAAGGTCGTGTTCTCGAACACGCTCGATGAGCCACTCTCGTGGCCGAACACTCGTCTCGTCTCCGGTGATGCAGCCGAGGTGGTACGGGAGATGAAGGAAACGGGCTCCACATCGATGCGCACGATGGGCAGCCTCTCGCTGTGCCGATCTCTTCTGCGTGCCGGGCTGGTCGACCGCTTCCGCGTCGTTGTGTTCCCGGTCATCACCGGCGACACCGGAAGAGAACGGATCTATGACGGCTATCCCGATGTCGCACTGGACATGACTGACCATCGCACCTTTGACGGCCGTATCCAACTGCTCGAATACACGCCGAGGGTCCTCGACGGTCCACCGAAGGCCGACACCCATGCCTGACCGGTCCGAGACCGACCAGCGGTTCACGCGACGGGCCTGGGGCGCCGGTCGCTGGCCCAACGAGCGAAGATGGTGGACATGGAATCGTCGCTCGCTGAAGGACTGGTGCTGGAAGCAGTCGATGCGTTGACCGACACGATGATCGGCGAGATATCGACGCTCGTGAGGATCCCGAGTGTCAGCGGCACGGCCGCAGAGAACGACGCCCAAATCCACGTCGCAAGGATGCTGCGCGAAGGCGGGCTCGAGATCGATCTGTGGCCCATCGATCTCGCAGAGACGTTCGCCAAGCCTGCGTTCCCGGGAGTCGAGGTGCACCGCGATGAAGCATGGGGTCTGGTGGGTCGGTTGGTCGGCTCGGGCGATGGCCCCACTCTCATGCTCAACGGACACGTCGACGTGGTGCCGATCGGTGACCCGGAGGCATGGAGCTTTCCGGCGTTCGACGGCGAGATTCGCAACGGAAACCTCCACGGGCGTGGGTCGTGCGACATGAAGGCCGGCTTGATCGCTGCCCACTGGGCCGTGCAGGCGATCCGGTCCGCCGGCATCCGTCTGCGCGGTGACCTGCTGCTCGCCGCCGTGCAGGGTGAAGAAGACGGCGGGCTCGGAACATTCGCGTTGTTGGAGCGCGGCTGGCGCGCCGACGCTTGCCTGATCCCCGAGCCGACCGACCTCGACATCGTGCCCGCCAACAGTGGTTCGCTCACCTTCCGGCTCCGGGTCCACGGCCACGCGACACACGCATCACGACGCACCGAGGGAGTGAGCGCCATCGAGAAGTTCTGGCCGATCTGGCACGCCCTCACGGAGCTGGAGACCTGTCGTCATGCGCACGTCGACCCGATGGCGGCACGCTGGAAGCTGGCCCACCCGCTCTCGATCGGCACCGTGCACGCCGGTGATTGGGCATCCTCGGTGCCCGACCTGCTGATCGCCGAGGGCCGGCTCGGCGTCGCCCTCGACGAGCCGGTGGAGCACGCCCGCGAGGAGTTCGAAGCGGCCGTCGCTCGCACGTGCGAAGCAGATCCGTGGCTGCGCGACCATCCGGTCGAGGTGGAGTGGTGGGGTGGACAGTTCGCCTCCGGACGGCTCCACGCCGAGAGCGACCTCGTGGAACGCATGCAGCGTGCCCACGCCATTGCGAGCGAGTCCCGTCCGAACGACGTCTGGGCGGCACCCTACGGCAGCGATCTCCGGCTGCTCGTCGGCCAAGGCGGCATTCCCACCTTGCAGTACGGACCTGGCGACGTCGCGCGCGCCCACGGCCCAGACGAGCTCGTCCCCGTCGACGACATCGTCATCACGGCCCGCGCCCTGGCCCTCATGGCGCTCGATATCTGTGGTGTTGCCGGCTGACGGCTCGAGGGCGGCCAGAGCGTCCGTCCGAGAAGTTCAAAGTCCCGAAGACGAACAGCCAAAGCGCGCAGGCGGCATCGACGTCCCGCCAACGCTGCCGGTCGACATGGCGCGATGTCGACGGATGGCACCAGCGGCTGAGCGCAGCCGGCTTGCCGGTCAGCTGGGTTGGGACACGCCCTGGGGCATGCACGAGTTCACGCTCACCGGGGAGCGAGAGGTTTGTCGTCAGCGGGTCGTCGTCCCGTCGGCGGCTCTCCGAGCAACGCCGGCAGATCCTCGGCGACCTTTTCGGGCGTGGTCTGCGGCGGGTAGCGCTTGACGACATGGCCGGTGCGGTCGACGAGGAACTTCTCGAAGTTCCATGTGATGTCGGCACCGTCGCCTTGCTCAGCTTTCAGCCACGTGTAGAGATCGCACGCACCGTCGCCGTTCACCTCGATCTTGGAGAACATCGGGAACGTCGCGTCGTACTTGCCGGTCGCGAACTCGCGGATCTCAGCGTCAGTGCCGGGCTCTTGGGCCCCGAACTGGTTGCACGGGAAGGCGAGAACGGTGAAGCCGTTGGCCTTGTTGTCTTCGTGGAGCGTACGCAGACCTGCGTACTGAGGGGTGAGGCCTCAAGCGCTCGCGACGTTGACGATGAGACAGACCATGTCTCGATAGTCCCCGAGGTTCACGGCTTCACCCGTGATCGACGTCATGGTGAGGTCGTACATGTGTGACATTCCCGGACTGTACAGCGCTCGCCCCAGGGACGCCGCCCATTCAGGGTTACTGCGGAACTGCCGGAATCTCGAAGCAGCACAAACAAGTCGCTGCGTATGGTGGGCGAGATGAGCGACACTCCCAGCATCGTCGAGTGGATCGGTGGGCGCGAAGCGATCGGCCGATGGCTGGACCTGTTCTACGACGAGGTCGAGCGCGATCCTTTGCTTGCACCCGCATTCGGCGGCGTCGTGACTGAGGAGCACCGGGACCACGTCACCGCGTGGTGGGCAGAAGTGATGGGCGGACCGTCCGACTACTCCGAACGCCACGGTGGGTACGAGCACATGCTTGCCAAGCATCGGGATCTCGGGATCAGCGCCGAGCAGCGGCTGCGCTTCGTCACACTGCTCAGCGCCGCCGCCGACGCAGCTGGGATCCCGAGCGACCCGGAGGCTCGCGCAGCTTTGATGGGCTACGCCGAGTGGGGTAGCCGCCTTGCCGTCGAGAACTCAGCCCCAGGTGCTGATCCCGTGCCCCATGCCCCAGTACCGCACTGGGGATGGGGAGTTGCGCCCCCGTATCGGCCGTAGCCCGATCGCCAGAGACACGACGTCACCCCTGTGTCAAGCCGCCGGGCTCAATCGTGCAGGCGGTGAGACGATGGGTTTCGGGCGTACGCGCATCGCGTCGGCAGCGAGCGTTCGTGCGGCCAGTGAGCCCTCCTGCGGGCGCGGTGTGGTCCCAACTGGTGCGCGCAGGGTGGTGGTCCCTCGGCGGGCGCGTAGAGGCTGTCGGCGCGCACGGCAAATTCCGCCGTCGGGCCCGCCGGACGAACGACATTCAGATTCACTTCTCGCGCGCCTACGGCAGCGGACTTCCCGTCGTTCTGCTTCACGGCCTGATGGGCAGCGGCACATGCTGGTCACCGCTCGCTCGGCGCTCGAGGATGAGTTCGACATCGTCATGCCTGACGCCAGAGGCCACGGCGGCTCGACTGCACCGGACGTCGGATACAGCTACGACCAGCTCACCGGCGAGGACCGTGGCGCACCGTCGACGACGTCGAACTGGCAACCCTGCAATGGGTCCACTGGTTCAACACGAACGCCTCTACACCGCCCTCGGCGACATCCCGCCCACCGAGTTCGAGACCGCCCAATACGCTCAAACCTCGACCAGCCAACTGGTTGAAACCCAATAGCCCGAATCTCCATCAGACCCAGGGCCTCGCGATCCGTCTCCATCGATCACGGCGAGAAACTCCATCGCTTTCGGGTTGGATTTGGGCACTGAAGGTGATCATGTTCCGCCGGGGCTGAACGAGGGTTCGCCCGCGCCGCCTCACGCCGACGTCGATCAACACGACGACGCCCGCTTCCCTCGCATCCACTCGCTGCACGAGTTGCTCGCGACCTGACGATGTCATCCCCGACCGAGACGGGCGCCGAGCTCGGCGCGAGAGGTGATGCCGAGCTTGCGGTAGACGCGAGCGAGATTGGCCTCCACGGTCTTCGGGCTGAGGAACGATCGTTCGGCGACTTCGCGATTGGTGAGCCCTCCGGCGGCGAGCTCGGCGATCTTCTGCTCCGTGGCCGTCAATGCGGTCACGCTCGATGCCGGTGTGCCGACGCGTTGCAGCTCACGTTCGCATCGTGACGACCACTCCAACGCGCCCAATGCGGCAAAACCCGATGCTGCGGCGCTGAGCGCGTTGCGAGCCGCCGCCTTCTGGCGCGCCCGACGATGGATCAGGCCGGCAACGAGCATCGAGCGCTGGCGTTCGAACGGGACGGGACAGGCGAGGTCGAGGTCCAGGGCGTGCTGGATCTCGTCGAGTGCGGTCTGGGTCTCACCTGCGCTGGCCGCGAGCAGAGCGCGACACCGAGCTGCGATCGCCGCGGCGGACGTCCGATCGGCTCGTTCGGATCGGCGCTCGAGCTCGACCGTTCGGGCGGTCGCTGCGGCAATATCTCCGCACGCGATCAACGACTCGATGTGGTCCCCGTGGAAGCGGCTGATGCCGGGATCGACAACACCCAATTCATCAGTGAGTTGAGACCACCGGTCGAGCCAGACGCGAGCCGACCCGGAGTTCTCGCGGCTGAGCGCGATGAACCCGAGCACCGACGTCGCCGACATCTCCAACCAGCGATCGTCCTGCTGGCGCGCCCACTGCAGCAGTTCGTCGGACATGGCTTGGGCCGCATCCGATCTTCCGAGGTGGGCATCGACGAGCGCGACGTTGTACAGCGCTTGCATGCGCTGGCTCTCCTGGCCCGTGCGCTCCGCGAGGCCGAGATGGTCGGCCGCCGCGTCCGCGGCTTCTTGCAGACGGCCGAGGTGGAGGAGGATCCCCGGGACGTGGCCCGCGACGTACGGGATCACACCCTCGTTGCCCTCCTCGTCGGCGCGCGCCCGCAGCTCGTCCAGGGCATCGAGCGCTTCGAGCGGATGGTCCGACCACTTCAACAGCACGGGCCGTACTGCTGCGACCTGATCGCTGCTCATCCACGAACGATTGGTCCGCTCGAGCGCGAGTGCGTGATCCAGGCCGACGCGGTCGAGGCCGTGACCGAGGTGGAATCTCGCCGACACGTCCTCGCACTCGGCCCACGCCAGGAGTTGCGGATCGTCGATGCTGGCGTCGGCGAGGATCTGCCGAGCCTGCGCCGTGAAGCGCGCACTGTCGTTGCCGTCCGTGGACAGCACGGCCAACGAGAGCAGGCAGCGCGCCTCCAGCGCAGCATCGCCGCGCGCATCCTGGAAGGCACGGGTGGCGTGATCGATCGCGGCTTGGGTCGTCGACGTCTGGTACGCGATTTCGGTGAGGATCAGTCCCACCCGGGCTCGCAGCGTTCCGGGTGGGCACGAACCGTCGTCGAGGATCCGCCTTGCCTCCAGCGACGAGCCGGCCGAGTGCAGCAACTCTGCAAGTCGGATCCGCCGAGACCACGCGACCTCGCTGGCGTGATCGACCGTGCGTTCCAGCGCGAGATGGGCCAACTCCGCCGCCGCGATGGACGAGCCACGAGCGGCAGCCGCCGAGGTTGCCTCGTCCAGTGCAGCCGCGGTGGCCTCGTCGGGATGAGGATCGGCGAGGGCCCGGTGACGGGCCCGCGCTTCGGGGTCCTCGGTAGTGGCAGCAAGTCGTGAGTGCATCGACCGCAGCTGTGGTCCCTGCGCGCTCTGGCTGACGGCGGCAGCCAACAGCGGATGGCTGAACACGACCCGCCCGTCGCCCGCATCGACGACATGCAGGATCCCGTGCGACTCGACCTCGTCGAGCACGTCGCGCAGGCCAAGGGCTGCGAACAACGCAACGGTGGCACGCGGCGACAGAGCGGCCGCGAGCAACGCCTCGCGCGCCCGAGCCGTCAGGCTCTCGAGCCGGTCGACGGTCAGTCCGTGGACGAGGTCGGCGAGCGGCGCGGCGGCGCGCACATCGGTGCCGAGGCCCATCGCACGTGACAGCGCGAGCGCGGCGAAAGGGTTGCCGCCGGAGGTCTCGGTGATGTGGACGAGCGACGGGTGGGCGAGCGTGGTGGAGAGCTGATCCCGCACGATGTGGAACAGCGCTGCGGCCCCCAGACCGGTGAGGGTGATCGACGTGCGCCACGCCGACGCCGGAACGGCGCCAAAGACGTCGGGCGCGGCCTCACCGGTTCGCCGGCACGTCAGGATCCCGATCGGGGCCGTCGTCATCCGGCGGGCCGCGAACATCACCACGTCGGCGCTGGACCCGTCCAACCACTGCAGGTCGTCCACCGCCAACACCACCGCTTGGGAGTCGGCGAGATCGGTCAGCAGCGTCGTCAACCCGGTGCCGACGGCGCGCTCGTCGAGTGGGATGTCGGACGGCGCCGCACGAAGCGTTGCAACTCCGAGAGCGTGGCGTTGCGGTGCCGGGAGGCGATCGAACTGAGCGTCGGGAACATCGCGGAGGAGGTCGGTCAGGCCGACGTAGCTCATCGCCGACTCGGCCTGGGTCGGTCGGCACTGCAGCACCGTCGAGCCGCCGAGGCGAGCGAGGTCGACCGTGTACTCGAACAGCTTGGTCTTGCCGATCCCCGGTTCACCGTCGATGCCGAGTAGTGCCGGCCCTGACGCTGCAGCGGCGACGAAGATCGCTGCTGCCTCGCGCTCGCGCTCACGACCGATCAGGGCATCCATCGGCTCGTGCCCGTCCGACCCGCAGGACACCTCACGCGCTCACCTTAGACGAATCCGAAAAACCGAGGGAAACACCCGATTCCGATTGCGCCCGGCCGTCCTACGTTCGCAACATGCGCTTCACGTCGAGTTCCAGTTCCAGTTCCAGGGCCGTCGCGATGTCGGCGGCGCTCCTGATCGGTGTCACTGCGGGATGCTCGAGCAACGACGCCACATCGGCGCCGTCCGCCCCACCGCCGGCGTCGGCGTCGGCGAGTCCGCCGTCGGCAGCGTCGGTCATCGACACTGCGCTCGTCACCCTCGACGCATCCGACGCATCCGACGCATCCGAGGTGTCTGACGCGTCCGACACGACCGTGGTCGGGGCGCCTGTCGTGGAATCGGCACCGACCGCCCCACCCGTCAGCGCGCCGCTGGACGCTCCGTCGTCGGATCCATGTGCCCTGCTGACGGCGTCCGTGGCCGCGCAAGCCATCGGCGCGGCTGTCGGCGCGCCGATCACGCAGCCCGGCCAGGGGAATTCGTCGTGTGCGTATCGACCGGCCGACCCCGGCGCGCAGAGCCTGGTCGTGCTGACCCTGTACGGGGTCCACGGATCCGAGGCCGACCTGGATGCCGCTGCGACGCAGTTCCCCGGGGCCGAGGCCATCGATGGCGTCGGCGACGCTGCTCGCGTCAGCGTGCAATCTCAGGTGATCGGCGTGCTGTCGGGCTCCACCATCTTCGGCATCGGCCTCTACCCGCAACAGGCCGATGGGCAACTGTTACCGGTCACCGAAGATCAGTTGATCGCCGTTGCCCACGCTGTGCTCGACGGGCGATGAACATCGTGCAATGGATGGTCGAACGGCTGTGGCCCGGCGCAACCTCTGAGTTGGTTGTCGCGCTCGTCGATCAACTCGAGGTGAGGTGCCGGCAGCTGGCCGCTGACGGGGTGCCGGTGCGTTTCCTCGGCGCGACATTCGTCCCCGCCGATGAATCGTTGTCGTGCCGCTTCGACGGCACCGCACAGGCGGTGAGGGTCGCCCACCAACTCGCCGGCGCATCGTTCGACCGATTGCTCGTCATCGAGGAGTTGCCGGCGTACGACCTCCGCCCAACGGGAACGACACAATGAGGTCCCGCAGGGCCGTGGCGCTCGTCGTGGTGATCGCGCTCACTGCGAACGCCTGCAGCAGCAGCACCCGTGACCGTGCTGCGCCGACGACCACGACCGCGACCACGACCACGACCACGACTCCGGCTGCTGCGGCGCCCGGCCAGGACGCGATGATCGCCGAACTGTCGAAAGCCGGCATCGAGGTCGTCGACTCGCCGGTCCCGGTGACGTCCAGCGCGCCGGTCACGCTCACACACGCCCAGGTCCGGGTGATGGCGGCAGACGCCGACGCCTCCGCAGGCATCCGCGGATCCGACCTCGACGCAGCGGCAGGCGGCGCCCCCACGCCGCTGCCGTTCTCTTCCTTCATCGGCGCATACGTACTCGGTGTCGACACACCTGCGGCGGCGTACGCAAGAACCCTCATGGGAGACCAGGACCTCACCGTCCCGGCGCA
>JAOBWQ010000515.1 GCA_025463425.1 Ilumatobacteraceae bacterium
ACCAGCAGGGTGGGGATGCTCATCACGTTGAAGCGCATCGCGAGATCAGGGTTCTCGTCGACGTTGAGCTTGGCGATGGTGACCTTGCCACTCTGCTCGGTGGCGATCTCGGAGAGGATGGGCGCGATCATCTTGCACGGGCCGCACCACTCCGCCCAGAAATCGACGACGACCGGGGTGTCCGAGGAGTTGATGACCTCGTCAAACGTGCTGGTCGTGAGAGTAACGATGCCTTCAGCCATGATGGCGTCCTTTCGGTGGAACACAATGCTACCCACCTGAACAGCAGCGGGGTGCGCACCATTCCCGTTCAGGTAGCTCGGACCGGGCTCCGCTACCCGTGCTGGGCTTCGAGCCAGCGTTCGGTGTCGATCGCCGCCATGCAGCCCGAGCCGGCGGCGGTGATGGCCTGGCGGTAGGTGTGGTCCTGCACGTCCCCACAGGCGAAGACGCCGTCGATGTTGGTATAGGTGGAGCCGGGCCGGGTGATCAGGTAGCCGTTGTCCTCCATGTCGAGGACGCCTTTGAACAGATCGGTGTTCGGACGGTGACCGATGGCCACGAACACACCGGTGACGGGGAGGAGCGATTCCTCGCCGGTGTTCACGTCGGTGACGGTGGCCCCGACCAGGGTGTCGGTGCCGTGCAGCGCGGTGACGGTGGCGTTCCAGTGCATCGTGATCTTCGGGTTGCTGAGTGCGCGGTCCTGCATGATCTTCGACGCCCTGAGCGAGTCGCGGCGGTGGATGAGCGTGACCTTCGATGCGAACTTGGTGAGGAAGCTGGCTTCCTCGATCGCGCTGTCACCGCCGCCGACGACGGCGATCTCGTGCCCACGGAAGAAGAAGCCGTCGCAGGTCGCGCATGTCGACAGGCCGTGGCCGAGGAGATGCTGCTCTTCGGGCAGACCGAGCATCAGCGACTGAGCGCCGGTGGAGACGATGATCGCATCGGCGGTGTACTCGACGTTGCGGACCCACGCCCTGAACGGGCGCTCGCTGAAGTCGATCGCGGTGACCTTCTCGGTGACGAATTCTGCACCGAAGCGCATCGCCTGCTCGCGGAAGTTGACCATCAGCTCAGGGCCCATGATGCCGTTGGGGAAGCCGGGGAAGTTCTCGACCTCGGTGGTCAGCATCAGCTGGCCCCCGGGCTGATCGCTGGTGCTGCTCGGTTCGCCTTCGATCACCAGCGGGGCCAGGTTGGCGCGCGCCGTGTAGATCGCTGCGGTGAGCCCGGCCGGGCCGGATCCGATGATGATGACCGGATGATGGCTCATGCCGTTGCCGCGTCGTCAGCGGTGGGGAAGCGCCGCTTCATCGCGATCAGGCCTCCGAACGTGAAGAGCGCGCCGACGAGCAGGTAGGAGACCCAGACCGAGTTGTGGTGGTCGAGGCCGATGTCGAGCAGTGCCTGCACGCCGCGGAACAGCCCGATGATGAGCAGGACCAGTGCCAGCACGCCACCGAAGGCAGCGATCAGCCCGAACACGATGCCGCGGTAGGCGGTCAGCACCTTCGTCGTCGTCTTGTCGCGGACGGACCCGACGACGCGGACGATGGTGTCGGCGAGCTTCGGCGCCCAATCTGGATCGGTCAGTGGATTTCCCGGCATGATGCCGAGCCTAACGCTCCATGTGCGGGTCCAGCAGCGCCGACAACCGGGTGTGGCGAGCCCGCGGCTACGGGGTCGGGAAGGGGATCACGGTCGTGATCGTGCAGGTCTCGGCATCGATGACGATGATCCTGCCACCGGCTCCGTCGCGGACGACGTACACCGGACGGCCCTGGTAGACCGCCGGGCCGGCGGGCTCGAGACCCACGGCGGTGCAGCCGGTGGCGTCGTTGCCTGATGGGGCGGCCGCAGCCGTGGTGGCCGTGGAGCCCGCCGATGTGTCAGCAGTCGCAGCGGTCGATGCCGCCGTTGCGGTGTCCGAATCCGCGGTGAGAGCGACGGGAGCGGGAGTGATCGGCGTCGTGAGACCACTTGCAAATGCAACGAGTTGATCCTCGGTGTCGAGCCGCGGCGCCGTGGCGAACCGATCGGACAGCGAGTCAGTTGCGGCGGTCTCGGCGGAGAACAGGGTGCCCGAAGTGGTGTCCGCAGTGGACTCGGCGGTGGTCTCGGCAGTCGATGCCGCCGTTGTGGCTGCAGTTTCCGCAGCCGTGTCCGCGGCGGCCCCTCCGGCCACGGGAGCGATCTCGATGGCCGGCGCCGACTTCGCGGCGGAGTCGGAGGGGATCGTGCCCTGGGCGCTGGGCGCCTGGAGCGACGTCTTCTGGTCCTCGCCGCCGGATCGCGCGATGACGCCGACGACCAGGACGGCGACGACTGCCGCGGCAGCAGCGCCGAGCCATCCGTACTGGCGCTGACGACGCGCGGCGAGGGAAACCACCGGCGCCGCCGTGGCGGAGCTCGGCGTGATCTCGGCCGGTGGGACCCGATCGAGATCGAAGGCCGCAAGCGCGGCCGAGATCGCCGATTCGCGTGCGGCCGCCGGCACCACGACATCGCGCAGATCGTCGCGGAGCGTGCCGTAGATGCTCATCTCGTCGCGGAACGCATCCGATGCCTCGACCAAGGCGCGCTCGTCGGCGTTGGCCTCGCCGTCGAAGGCGGCGCTGGCTGC
>JAOBWQ010000537.1 GCA_025463425.1 Ilumatobacteraceae bacterium
CGGGTACCTGACGGCCCAGCGCGCCGCGCAGCCGTACGGCGACTGGTGGGAGCCGACGAACCTGCTGACGATGTCGATGCTCGCCCCCGAGATGCACCAGGCCTGAGGAGCGACCCATGGATCCCGATATCTCAGCCGCCGATGCGTTCGCGCTGCTCTCCACCCGTCAGTCGTCGCACACCCTTGGTTCGACAGCCCTCGATCGACGCCGCTTCCTGCAGATGGTCGGGCTCGGCGTCGGCGGCGGCGTGCTGCTCGACACGGTCGGCACCGCCGGGCTCGATCGCTGGATCCCCGGCAGCCTGCGCAACGCGTTTGCGGCGCCCTTGGGTGCCGATCAGGGCGTGCTCGTCCTGATCGGGATGTACGGCGGCAACGACGGCCTGAACACTGTCGTCCCCTACACCAACCCGAAGTACAGCACCTATCGGTCGAACATCGCGCTGTCGGCCAGCTCGGTGCTCCAGCTGGACTCCGCGGTCGGCCTGCACCCGAACCTGACGTTTGTGAAGAGCCTCTGGGACCAGCAGAAGGTGGCTGTCGTGCAGGGTGTCGGCTACCCCGATCCCAACCTCAGCCACTTCGACTCGATGGCGACGTGGATGTACGGCAATGCGATACCGAGCTCGATGCCGACCACGGGTTGGGTCGGGCGCTGGGTCGACGGCATCGGCGCGTCGGCGGAGCTGCTGACCACCGCCGTGATCGGCACCGACTTGCCGCTGCACATGATCGGTGCCAGTCGTCAGGCCGTGACCATCCCGGAGTACGGGCTCAGCTACGGCGCCGGAACCGACGCGACGTCGGCGAGGATGTACGACGCCGTGCGCGCCTATTCGGCGGCCCCCGCAGGTCGCGGTCCCTGGCACGATGCGTTCGCAGCCACCGAGCGGAGCCAGCTCGACATGACCCACACGATCGCGCCGGCTTTCACACCCGATCCGCCGGACGGCGCGCTGCTGAAGAAGCTGACGATCGCGGCGCGGCTGATCAACGCCGACATCGGGTTGCGCGTCATCGACGCCAGCTTCGACGCGTTCGACACGCACTCCGACGAGCCCGACGAGCACGGCAAGCGGATGTCGGAGTTGGACGCCGGGCTGCAGGGGTTCTTTGCCGCGCTCGACGCCCGCTTCGCCGGCCGAGTCACGGTGATGACGTTCAGCGAGTTCGGGCGCACGCCGTGGTCGAACGGTTCGCTGGGCACGGACCACGGCACGACCAACAACCACTTCGTGATCGGCAACAACGTGAAGGGTGGTCTGTACGGACAGCAGCCATCGCTGCAGAAGGTCGTCGGTGGCGTCACCAAGGACCTCGACGAGTGGGACCGATTGGACTTCACCGTCGACTTCCGCTCGCTCTATGCAACCGTGATCGACGGCCTGCTCGGCGGCGGTTCGACGACGGTGCTCGGAGCCGCGTACCCCAAGCTCGACCTGGTCCGGCCTGCGGGCACCACGGGCGGCGGTTCCGGCGGAGGCGGTACAGCGCCGACCGGCGCGGACCTCGTCAGCATCGTGCCGGATCGACTGCTCGACACCCGCCTCGGTGCGGGCACCCCGATCGGCGCGGGCGCGTCGATCACCCTTGCCGTCGCGGGTGTGCGCAGCGTGCCCGCCAACGCAGTGGCCGCCGTACTCAACGTGACGGCGGTCGGGGCGACGGCGTCGTCGTTCCTCACGGTCTGGCCGACCGGCGTCGCGCAGCCGGGCACCTCCACCTTGAACATGGTCGGCGGCGATGTGGTGCCGAACCTGGTCATCGCCAAGCTCGGGGACAGCGGTCAGGTCGACATCTTCAATCACGCCGGAGAGGTGCATTGCGTCGTCGACGTCGTCGGCTACTTCCAGAGCGCGACGGCCAGCCGGTTCACGTCGCTGTCCCCGGCCCGCATCCTGGACACGCGAAGTGGACTCGGCGCAGCCGCCGCAGCTGTCGGTCCCGCCGGCGTCGTCGACCTCCAGATCACCGGTCAGGGTGGCGTCGACCCGAGCGCGGACACCGTGGTGCTCAACGTGACGGTCACCGAGCCGACCGCATCCGGCTTCGTCACGGTCTGGCCCACCGGCGCACCGATGCCAACGGCCTCGAACCTCAACTTCGTGCCGGCCCAGACGGTTCCCAACCTGGTCGTCGCCAAGCTCGGTGCCGGTGGCAAGGTGTCGCTCTACAACTCGGCAGGCTCGACGCAGCTCGTCGCTGATGTGCTCGGGTACTTCAGCCCCACCGGCGGAAGCCGGCTGACATCGATCGCTCCGGCACGCCTCCTCGACACCCGTGACTCTGCCGGGCCGTCGTTCGGCGCCGTCGGCCAGACGCCGCTGGTGGTCCCCGTGGTCGGGCGTGGCGGCGTACCCGCCACCGGTGTGACCGCCGTGGTCCTGAACGTGACCGCCACCGACGGCACTCGGGGCAGCTACGTCACCGTGTATCCCAACGGCCAGGACGCGCCGACGGCATCGAACCTGAACACGACGGTGGGCCAGGCTCGAGCCAACCTGGTGATCGCCAAGGTCGGGCCCGACGGAGCCGTCGCGATGTTCAACTCCGCCGGTGACATCCATCTGATCGCCGATGTGGTCGGCTACTTCACGGGGTAGCTCGTAGCCTTTCCCGTCGTGGTGACATCTGCTGCAGGCATGCCGACCGACCCCACGCGGCGGGCCGCGCTGCTCAACATGAAGCTCCGCACGCTCGTGCGCGATCACGTCGGGCACGAGCTCGGGGATCTCAGCGGCACGGAGCCGATGCCGTTCGGACGCGGCGCGGCGTTGGTGGCCGACGGCACCGCGTGGCTGCTCCTGGCCGAACAGCCCGAGCGCAGCCTCGGCGGCGCGCTGGCGTGGGCGACGCGCCAGCCGACCGCGAGCGAGTACGCGATCATCGCCGAGGCCGGCACCGGCGTGCTGTTCCGTCGTGCCCGGTTGTTCGACCTCCAGATCTCGGTGTGGCACGCGGTCGAGCGGATGCTGGTGCCCGCCGTGACGGAGCCGTATCCCTCTCGTGATCGCGTCGACTCGACCCACGACGAGCTGCGATCGCTGATCGAAGCCGGCGGTGCCGAGCCGATCGAAGAGCACGGTGTGCTGTCCGGTGAGGTGCGCGGGCTCGAGGTCTGTCGCGTGGTCGACGACGCCACGACGGGTGAGGTCCGCCTGGAGGTCGGCGTCGGCGCCCACGATCGCGAGGCGTTCCTCATGATCCACGGTGGCCGACCGACCGTGGAGGCACTGAGCGATGTCGTCGCCGCAGTCGAGCTCCATCGCCGCGAGGGTGCTCCGTACCATCCGTTGAACAAGCTCGGGGCCGAGCGGTTCCTCCGCTGGTCGGTCCTGCGCGACCCGCACCGGCTCGGTGCAGCAGAGCTGCATGCCGCCGCGCCGCCGGTCGTGCGGGCCAACGTCAAGGACCCTGTGCCATCGGTGGCGGTGGGCAGCAGAGCCGACGGCACCCCGCTCGTCGTCGTCACCTCGACCGGCATCGACCTCGACCTGGTCCCGTTCGCGCTGGACGCCCGCGAGATGCACCACCCCGATGCCGAACTGCTCCTGGTGGTCCCTTCGCGCGACGCGTCGCCGGTCACACGGTCGTTGGCTGCGGCAGCTCGCCGTCCGCCCACGATCGTCCCCTGGGACTGAACCCGATCTTTGCACCCCTCGGGCTCCGGAGGGGCCCGGAACGCCGACAAGTACCGGAGTGGCCGCCGCGTCAGGCGACGGAGCGACGGACGTCGTCGAGGTGGTGCTCGAGCTCGTGGAGCGCCTGTGCCGCCACCCAGAGCAGGCTGCGGTCCGCTGACCGCGGCCACGGGTAGACGAGTGTGCGTGACAACTGCACCGGGTCGAGCAGCTCCACCGTTCGAGCGAGCATCCCTGCGGCCACCACGACCTCGAGCGCCAACCGTTGCGGCTCCTCACGGGCGTAGAGCCCGGCCGCCATGCGCACGTCGTTGAACATCGGCTTGGGCGTCGGGTTGTCTTCGGCGAGTCCGTTGATGATGCGGTCGCGGAGGTTGAACAGCACGTCGCGGGCATGGCAGGCGTACTCGATGGTCGACCACGTCGTCGGCTCCGGCCGGTCGCTCGAGCCGAGTGCGCCCGCATCGAGCACGGCCCCCATCGCCGACGCACCTGCCCGTAGTCTCGGCGGGATCTCTGCCGCAGTGATCGCATCCCACTCGAAACCGCAGACTTCGCATGACTCCACGGCACGAGCGTAGGAGGGCCGAGTCGGAGCCTCGCGACGAATTTCCGACGGGTGGGTCGCTGCAGACGACCCGTAGCCTCTACACGCTGTGATGGATCGCCTGGACGCCGTAGAAGATGAGTTCCTGACGGTGGAGGCGGAGCTGTCCGACGGTGCTGTGCACAGCGATCCGTCCGTGCTGCGCCAGAAGACCAAGCGCTACAAGGAGCTCGCGCCGATCGTCGAGCTGATCCGTGCCCATCGTGCGGCAGTCGACGATGCGGCGGCAGCGAGCGAGCTGCTGGCGATGGCGACACCGGACGAGCGTGAGTCGATGCGGGCCGAGCTGGCCCATGCCGAAAGCGACATCGAACGCATCGCCGAGGAGATCCGGTTGATGCTGTTGCCGCGCGATCCCAACGACGGCAAGGCGGTGATCGTCGAGATCCGTGGCGCCGAGGGTGGGGAGGAAGCGAACCTGTTCGCCCGCGACCTGTTCGAGATGTACTCGGGGTATGCCGCCCAGGAGGGTTGGAAGACCGAGGTGCTGTCGAGCGACGTCAGCGATCTCGGCGGGCTCAACCAGACCACGTTCATGATCAACGGCGACACCACGTGGGGCCACATGAAGTTCGAGGGCGGCACTCATCGCGTGCAGCGTGTGCCGGTCACCGAGAGCCAGGGACGCATCCACACGTCGTCGGCCACCGTGCTGATCCTCGCCGAGGCCGAAGAGGTCGAGGTCGAGATCGACGAGAAGGACTTGCAGATCGACGTCTACCGGGCCAGCGGTCCCGGCGGCCAGGGCGTGAACACCACCGACTCCGCCGTGCGGATCACCCACAAGCCCACCGGCATCGCCGTCGCGATGCAGGACGAGCGCAGTCAGCTCCAGAACCGGGCCCGGGCGATGACCGTGCTCCGCGCACGCCTGCTCCAGGCGGCGCAGGAGGAAGCCGACGCGAAGGCATCGGTCGAGCGCAGGTCGCAGGTCGGCACCGGCGGTCGTGGCGAGAAGATCCGCACGTACAACTACAAGGAGAACCGGGTGACGGACC
>JAOBWQ010000562.1 GCA_025463425.1 Ilumatobacteraceae bacterium
TGCCAACACGTCGCCGAACAGCTCGACCGCACGCCGATCGGCATCCGCAGCGCCGAGGAAGTCACCCGTGAACGCGAGGTCGTGCTTGAACGCGAGGTGGATCACGCCGTCCGAAGCAGCGGTGGCAGCCCGCAAGCTCTCGAGATCGTCGAGCGAGCCCCGATGCGCCTCTGCACCGGCGGCGACGAGAGCCTCCGCGGAGGCGTCCGAGCGAGCGAGCCCGACGACCTGGTGCCCGGCCTCGAGGAGCTCGGGCACGACGGCGGAACCGATCCAGCCAGATGCACCGGTGACGAAGTAACGCATGTGAGACCTCCAATGGGTCGCATCGTCGCTGTCAGCGGCGAGTCGATGTCAGTTGCTGACATCACCCTACCGGCGCGATTGCAATAATGTCAGCGACTGTCATCACAGTAGAGTCACGGCCATGGTGCGTTGGGAACCGGGAAGCCGCGGCAGGCTCGAAGAGGCGGCGATGGCGCTCTACGCCGAGCGCGGGTACGAGAACACCACGGTCGCCGCGATCGCCGAACGTGCCGGCCTCACCGAGCGCACCTTCTTCCGCCACTTCGCCGACAAGCGCGAAGTGCTCTTCTTCGGTGCCGGTGCTCTCCAGGAGCTCCTCGTCGGTGCGATCGCCACGGCGCCCCGATCAGCAACACCGATGGAAGCGGCCGCTGCTGCCCTGCACGCCGCCGGCGAGCGGTTCGAGGAGGGCCGCGCCCATTCCGTGCAACGTCAGCGCGTGATCGACGCGAACCGGGAGCTGCAAGAGCGCGAGCTGATCAAGCTCGCCGCCCTGGCCGCCGCCATTGCCGAGGCGCTCCGCCGGCGCGGCGTGAAGGACCCAGCCGCCGGCCTCACCGGCGAAGCCGCGATCGCCGTGTTCAGGATCGCCTTCGAGCAGTGGGTGGCCGAGTCCAACCGCAAGCGGTTGACCCGGCTGATCGACGATTCCCTGGCCGCGCTGAAGACCATCGCCGGCGGTTGATCGCCTCGCGGAACTGAACCCGCGCGGGTCCGCTCAGCTCCCGATCGGCTCGAACGTGATCGGCATGTGCGTGACGCCGTTGACGAAGTCGCTCTTCAGCCTGCGCACCGGCCCGGCCAACTGGGGGTTGCCGAGGCGGTTGACGACCTCGTTCATCGTCGCCCGGATCTGGGCCTTGGCCAGGCTGGCGCCGAGGCAGAAGTGCACTCCCCCGCCGCCGAAGGTGACGTGATCGTTCGGCTTGCGCCCGATGTCGAAGCGGTGCGGATCGACGAAGACCTCTTCGTCGCGGTTGGCTGCGGCGTAGTACATCACGACCTTGTCGCCGGCCTTGATCGGCGTGCCACGGATCTCGGTGTCGATCGCCGCCGTGCGCCGGAAGTTGTGGATCGACGTGCCGTAGCGCAGCATCTCGTCGACGGCCGTCGGCCACAGCGACGGGTCCGCGCGGAGGCGATCGGCCTCACCCGGGTTGTCGATGAACGCCAGCATCGCGTGGTTGAGCAGGTTCCGCGTGGTCTCGTTGCCCGCGACGATCAGCGTCACGAAGAACATGTTCAACTCGCCGTCGTCGAGCCGCTGCCCGTCGACCTCGGCGTTGACGAGAGCGGTCATGATGTCGTCGCGCGGCTCGGCGCGACGGGCTGCGGCCATCTGGTCGCAGAGCGCATAGACCTCCATCGCTGCCATCTGACCAGCGTTCTCCCCGCCGATGTCGTCCAGCGAGCCGATCATCATGTTGGTCAGCTCGACCATGCGCGGCCACAGCTCGTCATCGAGGCCGAGCATCGTGCAGATCGTCTGGATCGGCACCTTCGACGCGATGTCGTTGACGAACTCGCACTCGCCGCGCCCGATCACGTCGTCGACGACGCGGACGGCACGGGCATCGATGTCTTCGATCAGCTTGTTGATCACCCGCGGGGTGAACCCCTTGGCGACGATGTTGCGGTAGCGGGTGTGCTGCGGATCGTCCATGTTCAACACGCTGAGGCGCAGCATCATCAGCGTCTCTTCGTCCTGGTCGGGGATGAACGTCGCGCCCAGCGCCGACGAGAACGTGCGCGGGTCCCTGCTGATCCGCTTCACATCGGCGTGCTTGGTGATCGCCCAGAAGCCGGAGCCGCCGTCTTCGGTGTGCCAGTGGACCGGTGATTCGCGGCGGAGCAGGTCGAACTGATCGTGGGGCACGCCGCGGGCCCAGGTGTAGGCCAGCAGGTCGATGTGGGCCAGATCGGCGGTGCCGAGCGGTGATGTCGTGGTCATGGTGTTGCTCCTTCGATGTCGGGTGACGAGACGAGGTGGTGCAGGGTGCGCACCGCCATCTCGTCGGTGATCGATCCGGGTGAGACCTGGTGCATCATCGCCATGCCGAACAGCACCCCGACGATGGCGGGGGCGTTGGTGCCCGCCGAGGCGAACTCGGGCCACTGCTCGGGGAGCATCGCGATGCCTTCCCAGGTCTCGACGTAGCGCCGCCGCAGCCGATCCATCGCCGGCCGGTTGCGGCGGGCGTGGCTCCACACCTCGTGCTCGAGTGCCAGCCACCGCTCCGAGGACGGTTGCGACACCGCACGCCACAGCGACGCCAGGCGCTGATCGGCGTCGTCGGCCAACTCCAGCTCTGCGGCGACGACGGTGGCGGCATCGCCGAGCCACTCGTCGACGACGGCGAAGAGCAGCTCCTCCTTGCTGGCGAAGTGCCCGTAGAGGGCGCCGACGGTGCGGCCGGCGCGGCCTGCGATCGCGTCGACGGACG
>JAOBWQ010000568.1 GCA_025463425.1 Ilumatobacteraceae bacterium
TCGGTGAGCGCGGCTACCGCTTGAGCGGCGGCGAGAAGCAGCGCATCGCGATCGCGCGCATGCTCCTCAAGGATCCCGCGGTGATGGTGCTCGACGAAGCCACCAGCCATCTCGACAACGAGAACGAATCGCTGGTCCAGGCAGCCCTCGACCATGCCCTGCAGGGTCGCACCGCGCTGGTCATCGCCCACCGTCTCTCCACGATTCGCGACGCCGACCGGATCGTCGTCCTCGACGGCGGGCGCCTCGTCGAGCAGGGCACCCACGATGAGTTGATGGCCCTCGGTGGCCTGTACGCCCGCCAGGAGCACGTGACCCAGACGCCGGCGGGCTGACCGAGACCACCTGGTCGGCGGGCATCCCGCTTCTCTGTCACACCCCTCCGCGAAGATGTTCGACATGTCCGCAGCAGTCGTCGTCCTGGTCGCCTTCCTGGCGCTGTTCGCGGGTGCGGCGGTCGCATTGGCGGTCGTCCGGCGTGCTGTGCCGCCGGGCACGGACGATGCCGCGGGGTTGCTCGCGGCGCAAGCCATCGCCTCTGCAGAAGCCCGGGCGGCTGCCGCCATCGCGCAGGCGGAAGCGCAAGCGGTGGTCAGCGCACAGCAATCCGCCGCACAAGCCGAAGCGTTGCAACGGGCGTTGCACACCGCGATGTCCACGCTGCAGGTGCAGGCCGCCAGCGAGCGCGACGCGGCAGTGCAGGCGGCCCTCGCCCAGGTCGCTCTGATGGGGCGCGAGCAGCTGGGCGCCGAGACGGCGGCCGCATCGGCTGACCTCACGGCCAAGAAGGACGTCATCGAGACCCGGCTCGGGCAGATGCAGCAGGCGGTCCACCAGGATCTCGACCGATTGACCCAGCTGGTCGGGCAGCTGGGCGACGCCACGTCCGAACGGTTCGGCCAGGTCGACTCGTCACTGCGCGCCCACGCCGAGATCACCCAGCACCTCACCAGTACCACACAGAGCCTGCGCGAGGCACTGGCCAGCCCGAACAACCGTGGTCAGTGGGGCGAGCGGATGGCCGAGGACATCATCCGCGCCGCCGGCTTCATCGAGCACAAGCAGTACCGCAAGCGCACCGCGGTCAGCGGCGCCGGCCAGGGCATCCCCGACTTCACGTTCATGATGCCCAAGGGCCAGGTCCTGTTCATGGACGTCAAGTTCCCGATGGCGGCGTACCTTCGCTTCCTCGACGCCACCACCGAGGCGGAGAAGTCCACCCACCGGGCCACCTTCCTGCGTGACGTGCGGATGCGAGTGCGCGAGCTGGCCAAGCGCGAGTACGCGGCATCCGACGACCGCCCGGCCGTCGACAACGTGCTGCTGTTCGTTCCCAACGAGACGCTCAGTGCGTTCATCCACGAGACAGATCCCACGCTGATCGACGAAGCGATGCGCCAGAACGTCGTCATCTGCTCGCCGCTCACCCTGTTCGCGTTCCTCGGCATCATCCGCCAGGCGTTCGACAACTTCGTGATGGAGCAGACAAGTCAGGAGATGATGCAGCTGCTCGGCAAGTTCGCCCAGCAATGGGGCAAGTACAGCGAGTCGGTCGACAAGGTCAAGCGTCAGTTCGACACGGTCAGCAAGTCGTTCGACGAGTTGGCCACCACGCGACGCCGGGCACTGGAGCGGCCGCTGAAGGATCTCGAGGCACTGAGGTTGGACCGCGGCGTGCCCGTCGACGGCGAGCTGTTCGCCGCGGAGGTGCTCGAGATGGAGGGTTACCGCGAGATCGGCGCATGATCGCGGGATTTCCCGGAGATCTGTAACGGAACGGCGGGTGCGCACGACTGTGCGCCGTGATTCGTACTGGAGCGGCCGGCCGGTTCTCATCTGCGGCCGCGGTTGAATCCGTAACA
Organism: Ilumatobacteraceae bacterium; assembly: GCA_025463425.1. Lineage (GTDB taxonomy): Bacteria > Actinomycetota > Acidimicrobiia > Acidimicrobiales > Ilumatobacteraceae > WLMZ01. Next base: position 1,863 of record JAOBWQ010000568.1, read on the forward strand.
GAGTCTGGTTGTATCTCCACGCACGACCTGATCACGACCGCTTCCGACCGGGCGGTCCGCTTCGCGAAAGGAGCCGGACATGTCCACGAGTGACAGTGAGCATCCCGCCGGCGACGCCGCGGAGCCGCAGCGCAGCGACAAGACAGCGCCGCGCGCCGACGCCCGCAAGCTGATGGCCGAGATCAAGGCGGCCGAAGCCGCTGCGGTCCACCATCCGCCCCGATGGTGGGGCGCGCTCGTCGGCATCGTCGCCGCCGGCTCGGGACTGGCCGTCGGCGAGTTCGTCGCCGGGTTCTCGCGCAACCTGCGCTCGCCCGTGGTCAGCGTCGGGGACCGCGTGATCGACCACGTGCCAAAGTGGATGAAGGACTTCGCGATCCGCAACTTCGGCACCAGCGACAAGGTCGTGCTGATCTGGACGATCCTCGCGGTCATCGCGATCGCGGCCGTCCTGGTCGGCATCGCCACCGTCCGCGGCCGGCGCACGGTGGGCATTGCGTTCGCAACGGCGTTCGGACTGTTCGGCGCGCTGTGCTCCGGCTTCGGGCGCAACACCCACATCTCCGGGATCTTCCCGTCGCTCGTTGCCGCCGCAGTGGCCGGCGGCGTGTTGCTGTGGGGCGCACAGCTCGCCCAGCCTCGGCCCGTGCCAGTCGTCCCTCGGCCGCGCCAGGCCAAGGCAGCACCGCCCGTGTTGGTGGTGGATCGGCGTCGGTTCCTCGCCACCGGTGGCGCTCTCGCGCTGGGCGCGATGTGTGTCGGGGTGATCGGCCGCAACCTGCAGGACCGCTTCAACAGCGCGATCGAACGCGCCGGCGTGCGACCACCGACAGCGAAGCAGCCCTTGCCCGCGCCTCCTGCCGACCCGTCGCTCGATGCCGACAACAAGGGCCTCGCCGCGCTGATCACTCCGATCAACAACTTCTACCGGATCGACACCGCCATCTCGTTCCCGTCGGTGTCGCTGGCCTCGTGGCGCCTCAAGGTCACCGGGCTGGTCGACAAGCCGCTGAGCCTCAGCTTCGACGACATCATGAGCCGCGAGCTGATCGAGCGCGACATCACCATCTCGTGCGTGTCGAACGAGGTCGGCGGCGACCTCGTCGGCAACGCGCGCTGGGTCGGTTGCCGGCTCGACGATCTGCTCCGGGAAGCCGGCATCCAGAGCTCGGCCGATCAGGTGATGGGCGAGTCCGTCGACGGATTCACCGCCGGTTTCCCGGTCTCGCTGCTCGACGGGCGCGACGCGATGATCGCGATCGGGATGAACGGTGAGGCATTGCCGGTCAAGAACGGCTTCCCGGCCCGGATCATCGTGCCCGGCATCTACGGCTACGTGTCCGCCGTGAAGTGGCTGTCCGAGATCCGCCTGACCCGGTTCGCCGACGAGGAGGGCTACTGGATCCCGCGGGGCTGGTCGGCATTGGGTCCGATCAAGACCCAGTCGCGGATCGACCGTCCCGGTGGCCGGCTCTCCGCGGGGGCCACGCACATCGCCGGCGTGGCGTGGGCGCCGACGCGGGGCATCAGCAAGGTCGAGGTCCAGGTCGACGACGCCGACTGGCTGCCGGCCACGTTGGGCCCGGTGCTCAGCGAGAACACGTGGGTGCAGTGGTGGGTCAAGTGGGACGCACCGTCGGGCAAGCACCAGATCCGTGTTCGCGCCACCGACGGCAACGGCGACCTGCAGACCGACCACCCCGCGGACGTCGCACCCGACGGTGCCACCGGCTGGCACACGATCCGCGTCACCGTCGCCTGACGCAGTCGCCGGTCCTGCTGACTCATTTCCCTTCGGGATGAACCCATGCACTGAACCGGGGCGAGGCTGCGGGTGGGTCCGTCTGCGGCGGCCAGCTCGTCGGCCGCGTTCGGTCGCTGTCTGCTGGAGGCCACGCTGAACGTGATCGTGCGGACGTCCCCGGGAGGTGTCGACATTCGCTGAGCGGTCAGCAACGAGCCTCATCGCCCCCGTTTCATTGCATGGGTTCAGCCCGAAGGGCAGAAGGTCCGGGGAACGTCACACCGTTCGGGCAGACTCTTCGACGTGAGCCAGCCCGCGTTCGACTTCGACCTGGATGACGGCGGCGAGCCGACGTTCTCGGTCGGCGAGTTGGCCGATGCCGTCAACGGCGCGCTCCGCCGGCAGTTCGGCGACGGCGTGTGGGTACGTGGCGAGATCCAGGGCTACAGCGAGAAGAACGGGCACGCCTACTTCAAGCTGGTGGAGTCGGGGGGCGACAGGCGAGCCGTGCTCGACGTGTCGTTCTTCGCCAACGTCCGCATGCGGCTCCGCCCATTGCTGCAGCGCCACCGCCTGTACCTGGCCGAAGGCATGAAGGTTCGCGTTTTCGGCGTGCTCGACTACTACGCGGCCAACGGCCGGTTGAGCCTGAAGATGGCCGGCATCGACCCGCGCTACACGCTGGGCGAGATGGCGATGGAACGCGACGACGTCGTCCGCCGCCTCGTGGCCAGTGGCCTGTACGACGCCAACCGCCGTCACGTCGTGCCGCTGATGCCGCTGCGGATCGGGTTGGTCACCAGTGTCAACAGCGCGGCCTGGCACGACTTCATGCACCAACTGCAAGACAGTGGCCACGGGTTCGGTGTGCGCGTGGTCGACGTGCGGGTGCAGGGCGATCTCGCCGAGGAGATGCTCACGGCGGCCATCCGCACCCTCGGGCGCCGCACTGACGTCGATGTGCTCGTCGTGATCCGCGGTGGCGGCTCGCGCACCGAGCTGGCGATGTTCGATTCGGAGTCGATCGCGACGGCAATCGCCACTGCAGGCGTGCCTGTGTTCACCGGCCTCGGTCACGAGATCGATCGCAGCATCGCCGATGAGGTCGCGCACACCGCGTTCAAGACGCCGACGGCTTGCGCAGTCGCGTTGATCGACGCCGTGCAGTCGTTCGCGATCCGGGCCGAGGGCGCGTGGGGCGAGATCGCTGCCCGCGCCGGCCGTCAGCTCGATCGCTCCGACGCGGGGTTGTTGGAGACCGCGCGCAGGATCGAGCAGCGCACGGTCGGCGCTGTGGAGCGCGCTGGTCAGCGGCTCACCGACCGCGCGCATCGCGTCTCGCTGTCCTCCGTGCGCCTGCTCGATCACGGTGAGGCCGGGCTCGCTCGAGCTGCAGCCCGCCTCGGCCAGCGACCGCTGACGTGCGCGGCCGAGCAGCTGCGCACGATCGACCAGATCGAGGCTCGAGTGCGTCTGCTCGATCCCGTCCACACCCTTGCCCGAGGCTGGT
>JAOBWQ010000631.1 GCA_025463425.1 Ilumatobacteraceae bacterium
CTGCGATCGACGCCGGAGATGAGCGATGACGAACGTGCCGTCATCCAACAGCGACTCGACCGGATGGACCGGGCCAGCAGAGTTGGCCCGTGGACCGCGAAGACGCTGCGGTTGATCGACACCTACCCCGGCATGGTGTCCACCGCGCTGGCCCGCCAGCTCGGCCACGACCGTCCGGCGTTCAAGATCAACGTGCGCAAGCTCAAGGAGCTCGGCCTCACCGAGAGCCTCGAAGTCGGTTACCGCCTGTCTCCGCTCGGCGACGCCTTCATCCGCCGCTCGAAGGGTGGTTGACTGGAGCCATGTCACAGGTCCAGACGCTGCCCGGCGAGACGATCCCACTCCTCGACGAGGAGCTGCAGACCGGCGAGCCCGCCGTTGCCCACATCGTCAAGACCGACCCGGGCGAGAGTGCCGCGGCCAAGGTGCTCGAAGCACGCATCTACGGCACGCCGATCGAGGCACTCTGCGGCCACGTGTGGGTGCCGTCCCGCGATCCGAAGCAGCTCCCGGTGTGCGAGAAGTGCAAGGGCATCTACGAGATGTACAAGGCATTCAACGACGGCCTCCACGACGCCCCGAACGAGTGAGCCAGCCCTCGTCCGCAGACGACGCGTCTGGGCTGCGCATCCGCCAGGCCGCGCGAGGTCTGGTGATCGACGACGACTGTCGAGTGCTGCTGGTGCGGTTCGACTTCCCGCCGCGACCGGATCGGCCTGTCGTCGCGACGGTGTGGGCGACGCCTGGCGGCGGTATCGATCCGGGTGAGAGCGTGGAGGACGCGCTGCGGCGCGAGCTGATCGAGGAGATCGGCCTGCACGATCCCGTGATCGGTGCGCCGCTGTGGGAGCGGCTACACATCGTGCCGTTCGTCAACGGCCTCTTCGACGGCCAGCGCGAGCGATGCCACCTGATCCGTGTGCCGACCGGGTTCGAGCCCGAGCCGATGTTCAGCTGGGAGCAGCTCAACGCCGAGCACGTGATGGAGATCCGCTGGTGGGCCGTCGACGAGCTGCGCGAGGCGGGCATCGTCACGGCGCCACGACAGCTGGTCGACCTGCTCGACCAACTGCGCGAGCACGGACCACCGGCCGAACCGTGGCACCTCGGCGAATAGGTCCGTCCGGTTCCGAGGGCAGACAACAGCTGCCCTCAGCGGAAGTCGCGGCTGCCGTACTTGCCGGTACCGGTGACGGCGTTCGACGGCATCCGCAGCGGCGTGAGCTGCTCGGCGACGATGTTGATCACGCCCTCGTTCCGTTCGAGAGTGCCACGGATCAGCAGCGCCGGAGCCTCCCGGGCGATCTTGCGGAAGCGGGCCCAGCAACCCTTCGAGCAGACGATGTTCATCAGCCCGGTCTCGTCCTCGAGGTTCATGAACGTGGTGCCCTGCGCCGTCATCGGGCGCTGGCGATGGGTGACCACGCCGGCGACGAGCACCTTGGTGCGCGGCTCGCAGTCCCACAGCCCGGCCGAGGTGACGACACCGAGGGCATCGAGCTCCTCGCGCAGGAACTGGGTGGGATGCCCGGTGGGGGCGACACCGGTGGACCACAGATCGGCGATCGCGATCTCGACCGGATCCATCCCTGGCAACCGGGGCGACGTGGTGCCGGTGACGACACCGGCCAGGCGATCCGGACCCGACTGCGACACGGCACCGACGGTCCACAGCGCCTCGCGTCGATCCAGCCCCAAGCACTCGGTGAAGGCGCCGGCCGTCGCCAACGCTTCGAGTTGAGCGAGGTCCAGCTTCGGCACGCGCCGGGCGAGGTCCTCCGCGCTGCGATACACGCCGTTGGTGACGCGCTCGGTCTCGATCTCCTTGGCGAGATCGGCCCCGATGCTGCGCACCGACTCCAGCCCGAGGCGCACGGCCTGGCCTGTGAACGAGCCAGCATCCGGCTGCAACGTCGCCTTGGCGAGCGACTCGTTGATGTCCGGCGTGCGGGTGTGCACGCCGTGCCGACGAGCGTCCTGGACCAGCGAGTGCGGTGACCAGAAGCCCATCGGCTGGGCATTGAGCAGGGCCGCACAGAACGCTGCCGGCTCGTACAGCTTGATCCACGATGACGAGTAGACGAGGAACGCGAACGACACCGAATGCGATTCGGGAAACCCGTAGTTGGCGAACGCCGACATCTTCACGAACAGCTCTTCAGCGATGTCGCCGGTGATGCCCTGCTCGGCCATCCCCTCGAACAACCGCACGCGCAGCTTCTCCATCTTCGCCCGCGACCGCTTCGAGCCCATCGCCTGGCGCAGCTGATCGGCCTCGCTCGGGGTGAACCCGGCGACATCGATGGCCATCTGCATCAGCTGCTCCTGGAACAGCGGGATGCCGAGCGTTCGGCCGAGCGACTTCTCCAGCAACGGGTGCACGAAGGTGATCGCCTCCTGCCCGTTGCGGCGACGGATGTACGGATGCACCGACCCGCCCTGGATCGGCCCGGGCCGGATCAGCGCGATCTCGACGACGAGGTCGTAGAACTTGCGCGGCTTCAGCCGGGGCAGGGTGGCCATCTGGGCCCGGCTCTCGATCTGGAACACGCCGACCGTGT
>JAOBWQ010000640.1 GCA_025463425.1 Ilumatobacteraceae bacterium
TGCCGGCGAAGCGGCTCGGCATCCGTACCACCCACATCGATCGCCAGCACGGCGTCCCGGGTTCCGGGGCGACGCCGGCGGCGGATGTCGTGCCGGACCTCGCCTACCGCTCGATGCAGGAGTTCGCTGCGGCGGCGCTGGCAGACGACGGTCGCTGAGCCTCCCTGCTCTCCCGGTCCCACGTGTGCGGGCCGACGCCGCGCAGGATCAGCGTTGGCTTCTCGACCTTCTCCGTGGGAGTCCGCGGCAGCGCGTCCACGACATCGACGTACCGCGGCAGCATGTGGCGCGCCAAGCGGTCCCGACAGAACTCGATCAGGCTCGTCGGATCGATCACGGCGGCGGGCCGAGCGACGACTGCCACCATCACGTCGTCCTCGGTCAGCTCGCTCGGCACGCCGTACGCCGCTGCGTCGAGCACATCGGGGTGCAACTTGACGACTTCCTCGATCTCGAACGCGGAGATGTTCTCGCCACGCCGACGGATCGACTCTGCTCGTCGGCCGACGTAGTAGAACCAGCCATCGGCGTCCTGGCGGGCGAGGTCGCCGGTGTGGAACCACTGGTTGCGGTTGGCCGTCACGGTCGCCTCGGGCATGCCGAAGTACCCCTGCGACATGATCGACGGCTCGTTGGGTCGAACCACGATCTCGCCGACATGGCCCGGTGCGACGGCGAGATCGTGATCGTCGAACAGCTGCACCTCGTAGGACGCGATGACCCGGCCGCACGAGCCCGGCCGTCGCGGCTCGTCCAGCGGCTGGTAGATCGGCAGGCCTGCATCGGTCGAGCCGTAGAGCTCGACCAAGCGGAGTGAGAAGCGTTCCTCGAAGTCCTCGGCGAACTCGGGCACGGGCACACCCCAGGCGAGCCGCACCGTGTTGTGCGCGTCGTTGGCTCGAGGCGGGGCCTTGTGCAGCATCGTCAAGGTCGCGCCCATGAAGTCGAACACCGTTGCACCCAATGCCTCGATCTCGGGCCAGAAACCCGATGCCGAGAACCGCTCGCCGATGGCTGCGGTGGCTCCGAGGAGCATTGCCGGCATGACCGTGAGCACCGCGCCGTCGAGGTGGAACAGTGGGAACGGGCAGTAGAGCACGTCGTCGTCGCGCAGCCCGAGATGTTCGACCATGAGCTCCGCCTGCCGGATCGCGTACCGGTGGGAGAGCACGCAGCCCTTCGATCGGCCGGTCGTTCCCGACGTGAACATCACCATTGCCGGATCGTGAGCATCGGCGGTGCGTCGTGGACTGACAGCGGTGGTGCCGTCCGTCTCGCGCGCAGGGAACATCAGGACCTCGAATCGGTCGTCCGCCGGTGTCGCAGCGGCGGCGCCGCGGACGACCAGACGGTTGATCGTCGCCAGCTGGTCCTTGATCGACCTCACCGCGTCGAGCAGGGACGCATCGACGATCGCGATCTCCGAACCGCTGAGGTCGAGTGCGTGAGCGAGCGCAGGCCCGCGCATCGCCGTGTTGACCATCGTCGTGACTGCCCCGAGCTTGCAGAGAGCGAACCAGGTCGCGACGAACTCAGGGATGTTCGGCATCAGCACCGGCACGAGCTGGCCGGCCCGAATGCCGAGCGCGTCGAACCGATCAGCGAGGACGTCGGACCAACGGTGGACCTCGGCGAAGGTCAGCTCGGTGTCTTGGAAGCGGAGGAAGCAGCTGTGCGGATGCGACTGCGCCCGCCGGGCGAGCAGGGCCGGGATCGTCGATCGGTTCAGCGCCTCGCCCGGTCGATCCTCTCGGGCTCGTGCGTCGACGCTTAGGCTCACGCCCGAACAGTACGACGAGCGTCATCGACCGTGAGGCCACCATGTCCGAGTTCCAATACGAGACCGTCATCAGTCGGCTCGACACCAACGGCGTTCGAACCGTGTGCCTGAACCGGCCAGAGTGCCTCAACGCGATGAACCGTCAGCTCATCGACGACGTCGCAGTGGCGTTCGACGACGCGAACGCCGATCCGGGCACAGCGGTGATCATCTTCACCGGGGCCGGACGGGGGTTCTGCGGCGGCGACGATCGCCGCGCCCACGTGCACCCCGAGAGCGAGGCGGAGGCGGCCGACCTCGTCGACGCAATCCAACGCGCCACCGCTGCGATCATGTTCGGTGCCAAGCCGGTGGTGGGGGCGATCAACGGATGGGCAGTCGGAGGCGGGTTCGAATGGGCGATCAACTGCGACTTCCCGATCTGGGCCGCCAGCGCCCGAGGGTTCTTCCCTGAGGTGTCGCTCAACCTGTTCGTGACCGGCGCGGTGACCTCACTGCTGCCGGCACTCGTCGGCCTCAACAAGGCGCGCGAGATGTTGTTCTTCGGCGACCGGTATGACGCGTCCGAACTGGAACGGCTCGGCGTCGCCTGGCGCGTGGTGCCCGACGATCAGCTGATGATCGAGGCGCAACTCGTCGCAGAACGACTCGCCAGGCTCCCGCCGCTGGCCGTTCGGGCAATGAAGCGAGTGCTGAACCAGACGGCGTCCGTCGACGTCCGTTCGGCGATCACCTACGAGGCGCGGGCCACGATCGACGGGTTCATGGACCCGGAGACGACCCGGCTCCTCCAGGCCTTCTGACCCTCCCTGCGAATACCCTTGGCGAAGGAGGTGTGCGGTGGAACTGGAGTTCGCGGGTGAGATCTGGTTCTGGCGGGGTCCGTCGCCGTTCTACTTCATCACTGTCCCCGAGGACGAGTGCGTGCTGTTGCACGACGAGTCGAAGTTCGTCACCTACGGCTGGGGCATGATCCCCGTGACAGCACGGATCGGGCGGACGTCGTGGAAGACGTCGCTGTTCCCGAAGGACGGTCGCTACATCGTGCCGATCAAGGTGGTCGTTCGCCGCGCCGAGCACCTCGACGAGGGCGATTCGGCAGTCGTGCACTTGACCGTGCGCATGCCCTGACCACGTTCGGCTCCGATCGGTGTGGGAACACCCTTCGGGGCTAGACCTGACGGCGTGGAGCCCTCTGGAATCATCTTTGCCGCACTCGATTGTGATGCCGACGCGATCGAGACCTGGAACCGTTGGTACGACCTCGAGCACACGCCGATGAACGTGTGCCTC
>JAOBWQ010000378.1 GCA_025463425.1 Ilumatobacteraceae bacterium
CTGCCGAGCGCCGCTCCGTCCCAGCCCGGGCCAGCGATCATCACCGCCACCTCCGACGTCGCCGCAAGCATCCGAACCCCGGCGACATCGGCGGTCTGTGGGCACTGCGACCACAGCACCACTGCCCCCACGGCAGGAAGCCGGGCCAATGCCGTCGTGATGGCGGCGGCCGGAACCGATGCGCCGAGCATCACCGTCGCGCAACCGGACTGATTCAACGCGGCAGCCAAGGCTTCCAGTGCCAGCGTATGCGCTTCGCCGTCGCAGCATGCCAAGACCGTCGCCTTGGCCGAACCACTCCACGTCGTGGGGGCTGGGATTTGTTGCAAGGCACGCGTGGCAACCCGAGTCAGCAGGTGCTCGACGTCTAAGCAGTCCGCTCCTTCGACTTGAAGCGTGCTCAACGCCCCGATCGCGGGACGCAACAGCGAATCCCAGGTGTCGATCACCCCGCGCTCGCGCAGGCTCTGTTCGACCACCAGACCCGCCGTCGCACCGTCCAGCGCGAACACGGCGGCCAGCAGAGCGGACGAATCGCTCGGGTGGAATGTCCTAGCGGCCCGTGCTGCGCTTCGCGCGCTGGCGCCCTGTTCGATCATCTGATGCATGCGGCCCACCGCTGCGATGTCCGCTTCGGTGTAGAGACGGTGCCTCCCGGGATGATGATCAGCCGGACCGATACCGTAACGACGGTTCCAGCTGCGCAGGGTTGCGGTGGGAACGCCGAGTCGATCAGCCACTACACCCACGGGGTAGAGGCGGAGATCCTCGCCCACATGGTCTGCGGTCATTGGTGTTCCGGTCCTCGGTCGGGCACCGCACTACACGGGTGACCGCGACGCGGTTGGCGCGTCCCCCGTCTCGCCGCCGTGCTGAGCCGACCAGGGCGCGTTCGCGCTTGGTAACGCCATACGCCGCTCAAGTACACGGTCGCGGCTCACTATTCGATGCTGGCGCGGTGTGAGACACCGCGCCACGAGGCTCCTCGCCGGCAGGACCGAACTTGGAACCCGACTTCCTCAGACGACGTTCGAACAGTCGCTGCAGCGGGGTGGCGACAAAGGTGGTGATGATCGTCATCAGCGCAAGGATCGTGTAGAGCTTTCCCGAGATGAGTCCCGCCTCCAAGCCGATGTTGAGCAGGATAAGTTCCATCAGGCCACGCGCGTTCGCCAGTGCTCCCATCGAACCGGCTTCGTACCAACTCATGCCCTGCGAGCGCGCCGCCAGTCCGATCGCACCGAACTTGGCGGCGAAGGACACGACGAGCACGATGCCCGCCATGAGCAGAGTCGACGGGTCAAGTACCAGGGTGAGCTGAGTATTCAGCCCCGAATAGATGAAGAATGCGGGCAACAAAAGGTAGCCGACCAGCGGTTCGAACCGCTCCCGGATGGACTCGAGGAGCGGGCCGCGTGGCATGACCGCGCCGGCCACGAAGGCGCCGAACACCGAATAGATTCCGACCACGTCGGTGAACCAACTCGCGGTCAGCACGACCAGAAGAACGATGCTCGTATGCGCGATCGGTAGGCCACCCGTGCGCTCGACATCGGCACGGGTCGGCGTCCACGTCACCAATCTCGCGAGCAGCGGACGGCCGAGGTAGATCATGAACAGTAGGTAGGCGAGCCCGCCCCCGATGGCCAGGAACGCGCCGAGCAGGCTTCCCTTCGCCGTTGCCACCACCGTCGCCAAGAGAACCCACGCGCACGCGTCGTCGACGGCAGCGCAGGACAGCGCCATCGTTCCCAGCCGGGTATTGAGCAGTCCGGAGTCGTAGATGATCCACGCCAGCATCGGGAACGCCGTGATGGCTACGGCGGCCGCGACGAACAGGCCGCCCTGCCAGTGCACGACTTTGTCCGTGAAGTATCCGCCGAGGCTGACCATCCACCATCCCACGACGCCTCCGAGGATCAGCGGGACACCGATGCCTGCGGCGGAGGTGACACCCGCCTGTCTGGCGTGCGCGCCGAGGATGTCGAGCTTGAACGATGCCCCCACCAGAAACATGTAGAGCACGAGTCCGAGCTGACCGACGACGTAGATCACCACCAGGTTCGGGTGTATGAACGTCTCGACCCCGATGGTCAGCTTCGCGGGGAACAACCATTGCTGCCCAGCCGGCCACATCCAGCCCAATACCGAAGGGCCGAGCAAGAAGCCGGCCACCATGATCGCAACCACCTGGACCTGAGCAAGCCGGCGGAACAGCGGCCACAGCAGACGATGGGTCAGGAGTATGACGGCGACCTGGAGGAAGAAGTGGGAGGTGATCGAGAGAAGCTGGGGCATCAGCGCTTGTCCGACCATCGGAACACGGAGAGGCAGGCGAGCAGCCCGACGATGCTCCACGTGGCCAGAACCAAAAACGTGCGTCCGTGCTCCCACTGGCCGGCCGGTTCGAAGACGACCATCTGCGGCGGCAACAGCACCGAACGAAATCCCTGCGCCATCCACTTGACGGGAAAGATCGATCCGACGATCAGCATCCACGTCGGCAGCACCATGAGTGGCACGTAGGTGCCCGACAGGAATTGCAAACCGACCGCTGGGCCGTTGGTGATGACCGCGGCCGAGAGGGCGTTGCTCACCAGGTTGCTGACGAAGATGCCCAGCAGCGAACAGCTGATGATGCCCAGAATGAACACCCACGTCAGCGTGAACCATCCGAATGCGTTCGTGGGCAGATGAAGTCGAAAGACCAGCACGCCGACGAGCAGAAGGATCACCGCCTCGGCGAGACTCGCGACGGCCACCAACATGATCTTGCCGATGAAGTACGACGACGCGGTCGCCGGCGTTCCATGCAGTCGCCTCAACGCACCCGTTTCGCGGTCAGCTGCGATGCCGATGCCGAGGTTGACGAACGACGTCGAGAGGATTCCGTAGGCCAGCATGCTCGCTGCGATGACGGCGCCGGTACTGGTCTGTGTGCCAGGCAGTTTCGCCGTGAAGATGGAACCCAGGAGAAGGCAGATCACCGCTGGCATCGAGAACGTCAGAGCCAACTGTTCGGGCCGCCGGTAGAACATCTTGATTTCGGGGACGACTCGCGAGAGCCCGATGCACACTGGTGAGGGCAGGGCTGGTTGCAGGTCGTCGCCGCGGTGCCGGGACACGGCAGCGCCTTCCCAAGACTCGACCGCCATCACGCCTGCCCGGTCAAGCGCAGATAGGCGTCTTCGAGTGTGGGTCGGGTGACGGTGAGCTGAGCCAACTCCGTGCCATCCATCGACCGCTGCCTGATCAGCTCGGTCGGATGGTCTGTCTGTTCTTCGCGTTGTTCGTCGCCCTCCATCCACCGCACCGTCGCAGCCGAGCTCGTATGTGCGGTCAACCGTGCCGGCGAATCCACTGCTGCCACTCGACCACCGGCGATGACCGCGACGCGATCGGCGAGGGCGGCCGCCTCCTCGAGGTAATGAGTGGTCAGCAGAATGGTGGTGCCGTCGTCGGCCAGCACCCTGATGAGATCCCAGAACTGTCGTCGCGCCTCTGGATCGAAACCCGTCGTCGGTTCGTCCAGGAAGAGCAGTTCGGGCGTGGCGACGATGCCGAGAGCGACGTCGAGGCGACGGCGCTGTCCGCCGGAGAGCGTCCTGACCCTGGAGCCCGAACTCGAAGCGAGCCCGACCAGTTCGAGCAAGTCGGCGGGCGCCCGAGCCTTGCCGTAACACTTCGCGAACATGCGCGCGGTCTCCAGCACCGTGAGCATCCCGAAGTCGCTGGACTCCTGGAGCACGATGCCGATCCGGGCCCGCCAACTTCGCCCCGCGGTCCCAGGATCCTCGCCAAGAACGCTGACCTGACCCGCGTCACGTTTCCGGTGGCCTTCGAGAATCTCGATGGTCGTCGACTTGCCTGCTCCGTTGGGGCCGAGGATCGCGAAGATCTCGCCGTAGCCGACGTCGAGATCGAGCTCACGTACCGCTTGTCGTCGACCGTACGACTTCGACATACCTCGCACGCTGATGGCGGACGTCACGAGTGCGCTTCTCCCGCATCTAATTCGGCGTGTGCCTCCAGTTCGGCCAACAGTTCTCGCAGATCCGCATCCGACAGGTCGTCCACCAGTCGCTCCACGTCGTTCTCGCCGACGGACGGGGGCGGTGGCGATGCTTCTTCGTCGCCCGCGGGCGCGTCGCCGTGGATCGTGTGCAGCTCGGCGAGCACCCGGTCGGCCAGCGAGTTGACGCTGACCCCGCGGAGTATCTCCAGGACCGGCAGATCGATCGAGAACACCATGTTGATCCTGACCCGGAAGTCCATCGCCATCATCGAGTCCAGGCCGATGTCCTCCAGCATGTCGTCGGGTTCGAAGTCGTCCACGGCGCAGTCGAAGACGGCGGCGACGATGTGCTTCACGTGCTCGGCGATGACGGCCGGTCTGTCGACCTCCGCAGTCGTCGCGAGGACGTCGAGGATCGAGCCATCGGAACCGGTTTCTGCAGATGATGTTTCGGTTCTTCCCAGGTCGGAGAACATCGGCGGCAGCCCTCCGCCGAATGCACCTTGACGGGCCCGCCCCCAGTCTGCATTGATCGCGACGACGCTTGGGGTCGTCTGGTTGATCAGGCGGTCGAGAATCCGGGCTCCCACTGCAGGTGTGATCAGCTCGATGCCGCGCCGCGCGTAGACCTTCTCCAACTCGAGCTCTTCGACCATACCCACCGACCACGGTCCCCAGCCGATCGTGAGTGCGGGAAGCCCCCGGGCCACCCGGTAGTGCGCGAATGCGTCGAGGTAGGCGTTGGCTGCCGCATAGTTGCCTTGGCCTGGCGAGGCGATCGTCGACCCAGCCGATCCGAACAGGACGAAGAACTCGAGGTCGTGATCCTTGAAGGCGTCGTGCAGCACGCGCGTACCCGTGGTCTTGGGCGCCATCACCGAGGCGAAGTCGGCTTCACTCGCGTTCACGAGTAACTGGTCGCTGACCGACCCCGCGGCGTGGACTATTCCGCGGACGGGCCTGCCACCATCTTGGACGTGGTGTTCCAGCCAGGCCGTCACCTGTTCCTCGTCGGCCACATCGACACTGGCCGTGCTGATCCGGACACCGAGACGTTCGATCGCCTGGATCGCGGCGACGGTCGCGAAGTGGGGATCGTCGTTGGCCATCGCAGGCCAGGTGCTTCTCGGTGGGACGGCACTTCGACCCAGCAGTGCGATGTGCCGGGCGCCGCGTTCGGCGAGGTAGGTTGCCACCACGCGGCCAAGCGCGCCGGCCCCGCCGGTGATGACATAGGTGGCGTCAGGGGTGAGTTTGGTGGGAAACGGTCGGGTCAGGCCGGTGCACGGACGCAGACGCGCGACGAATGTCGTGTCACCGCGGATCGCGATCTGATCTTCGGGGCCGTCGTCGAGAACGTGTTCGCAGATCCGTGCGGTGACTTCGGCGCGGTCGTCGGTGGCATCGATGTCGATGAGACCACCCCAGTACTCCGAGACCTCTTGATGCCCGATGACCCGACCGAGTCCCCAGATGGCAGCCTGGTCGACCGCCGTCACTGGCGTACCGGGGGCCGGCTGCGCGTTGGCAGTGATCAGGTAGAGGCGTGATTTGACGGTGTCGTGCTCGGCAAGAGCCTTGACGAGACGCAGGGCGGTCAAGACACCTAGTTCGTGGTTCTCGTCGCCGGGACGTTGGTCCGAGATGTCCAGTGGCCAGCAGTTGACGATGCCTTCGAACTCGCCCGGGTCCGCAAGCAGCTCACCCATCCGCTCGGGGCATTGGTGGTCGACCACGAGGACGCGGTTGCCGTGGCGATGCAGTTCTTCGCCGAGCATTGCTCCGACGCCGCCGTGATCGGCGAGGACGAGCCACGATCGATCGCCGGTCGGCCTCGTCCGTTGGCCGCGCGCCTCTTCATCGGCAACGATCCATTGAATCTCGAACAGTCCCTTGTCGATGCGTTCGCGCGAGATGCGCGACGAGGCGCTCAGCGACTGCACCGAAAAGCCGTCGAAGACGGCGAGCGGTCTCCCGGCAGCGTCGGTGATCGTGATGTCGCATTCGACCCCTTCCCTGGTCGCCGACACGACGCGGGTGTGAACCCTCATGCCCTCCTCTGGTGGACCGTAGATCGCGCAATGGCGGATCCGGGTAGGCAGGAACGGTTCCTCGTTCTCTTCCTGTCCGAGAAAGGGTGCGCCGAAGAGCGTTTGGAAGGCACCGTCGATCAGGGCCGGATGGAATCGGAAGTGATCGAGTTCGTCGATGATCGTTGCCGGAACGGTGATCTCGGCGACGGCCCAGTCCTCACCGGCGGTCACGTTCTGGACGGATCGGAACGCCTCGCCGTAGTCGAATCCGATCGACCGAGTGCGGACGTAGAACTCGTCACCGCCGATCGAGGTGACCGGCTCGGCAACGTCCGGTGGCTCGTGACGGCGGGGTGCCGACGGAAGGGTGTTGAGCTCCGCAGTGGCGGTGATGGTCCATTTGGAATCGCCGTCGGCCGTGGCCGTGAACGCGGCGAACTCGAGAGTGCCATCCTCCTCGTTCAAGGTGGTCCTGAGTACGGGATCGCAGGTGTCGTCGAGTAGGACCGCGCGGTGAAGGACGAGGTTGTCAACGCCGAGATTGGACCCAAAGATCGAGTGGGCCGCCGCCACAGCCATTTCGACGTATACCGCCCCGGGGAGGACGACGCTGCCCTGCACCCGGTGATCGGCGAGGAATGCGTTGAAGACCGTGCTCACCTCGGCCTCCCAGGTGGGGTGCAGGGCCTTGACGGTCTGGCCCAGGAGCGGATGCACGGGGTCGTAGAAGAGGGATTCCGTAGCTTCCGGGGTTTCGTTCCAGAAGCGCTTCGTCTGCCAGGGGTAGGACGGAAGCTTGAGGAACCGACCCCCCTGCCCGGCCTGCACCACGTTCCACGCGACCGGATGGCCGTGGCAATGCAGCGCGGCGACGCAGTCGAGCAGTGCGCGGCTGTCGTCGTGATCCCGCCGCTGTGCTGCCATCACCGAGACTCGCTGCTTCGCGGCGGTTTCGAAGATCGATGCCGCCAGAACGGGATGAGGGCCCAGCTCGACGAAGTGCGTGAACCCGTCCTCCAGCATTCGCCGGATGGCAGGCTCGAACAGGACCGTGGCGCGGGTGTTCTGCCACCAATAGGCGGCGCCGGCCTGGTAGCCCTCCAACCGATCACCGGTAACCGTCGAATACAACGGTAGTGCGGCCGCCTTCGACGACAGGCCTTCGAGGGCGTCGAGGAGGTCGTCCCTGATCGCCTCCATGTAGTGCGTGTGATACGGAACCTTCACGGAGAGTGGCCTGTTGAAGACCCCGGCCTCGTCCAACTGCCGCGCCATGTCGTCGAGGAGCTCGCCGTCACCGGCGACGGTCACTGCCGACGGACTGTTGATCGCAGCCACCGACAGCCGCCGCCCGAACTCATCGAGCGGCTTCCCGCCGATCGTCCCCATCAACGCATCGGTGTCGAGACCGATGGCCAGCATCCGGCCCTGGCCGCTCGTGCGCTGCTGGAGTCGGCTTCGGTGATAGATCACCCCGATCGCTTGCTCGAAGGTGAGCAGCCCGGCCAGATGATGCGCGGCCACTTCACCTGCGCTGTGGCCGATTACGGCATCCGCGTATATCCCGAACTGCGCGAGCTGCTCGGCCAACGCCACCTGAATGGCGAAGTTCGCCGGTTGCGCGATCTCCGTCTCGGCCATGCGCGAGCGGGTCTCATCGCGTCGGAGCTCGTCGATGAGGGACCAGTCGGTGTAACGAGACAGCTCTCGGTCGCAGCGCTTGATGCTGTCGGCGAACACGGGGTAGACGTCGAGGAGCCCACGGCACATCTTCCACCACTGGGGGCCCATGCCGGTGCACACGAATGCGAGCTTGGGTGTCGTGGACTCCGTGCGGCCCGTGGCGATCTGTCCGCCGTCGGCGAGGGCCTGAAGTTGTACTCGCGCATCGGCGATGCCGTCGGCGATCACGGCGTGCCGATGGTTCAGGTGGGTACGTCGCTGCCCGAGCGTGTAACCCAGATCAGACAGCGTGACATCGGGGTGGGAGGCCAGATGCTCCGCCAACCGACCGGCCGTGGCGACGAGTGCCTCCTCGCTGCGGGCTGAGATCGGCAGGATGGTCGGGGACGGCGGCGGAAGCTGATCCACCACCTCGGCACAGGATGGCGCGGGCGGCTCGGCGAGGACCACATGGGCGTTGGTGCCACCGAATCCGAACGAGTTCGCGCCGACCACGCGTCGCGCGTAATCGGGGAACGGCCGGCCCGTGCCGGGGACGTCGATCTTCAGGTCTGCAAGGGAGACGTGTCTGGTCGGAGTCTGGAGGTGCAGATTGGCCGGGATGTACCCGTGCTTGACCACCAACGCCGCCTTGATCAGTCCCGCCACACCGGCGCCTGCCTCGAGGTGGCCGATGTTGGTCTTGATGGACCCGATCAGAAGGGGATTCGTCGGCGACCGGTCCAATGTCAGCGCAGCCGAGAGTGCCCGCATCTCGATGGGATCGCCGACGGGTGTCCCGGTGCCGTGCGCTTCCACGTAGCCGACCTCGGTCGGCTCAACGTCCGCTCGTTGCAGAGCGTTCCTGATCGCCGCTTCTTGGGCTTCCTGGCGAGGCACGGTGATGCCGTCGGTGTGGCCGTCCTGCGTCACGGCCGTGCCGAGGATCTGAGCGTAGATCTCGTCACCGTCGTCGAGCGCCCGCCGAAGGGGTTTGATGACGACGACCGCGCCGCCTTCTCCGCGCGCGTAGCCGTCCGCGGAGTCGCTGAAGGCCTTGGAACGTCCTTCGGGACTGAGGAATCCGCTCTTCGACTCCGCGATGGCGGTATTGGGGCCGATCATGATGTTCACGCCACCGGCAAGAGCCACGTCGCATTCGCCTTGCCATACGCTCTGCGCCGCCAGGTGTACCGCGACGAGCGAACCGGAGCATGCCGTGTCGATCGTCATGCTCGGCCCGCGGAAGTCGAAGGCGTGCGAGATGCGGTTCGCCAGCATCGTCATCATCATTCCGGTGGCGGAATGAGACTTGAACCGGTAGCGACTGGTCCGGCCCTGATTCTGCATCAGTTGATAGTCGAGGGTGAAGCCGCCGATGAAGACGCCGACGTCGGTGCCCGCCAGTTCATCGGCGCGAATCCCCCCGTCTTCCAGCGCCTCCCACGTGGTGTGCAGCAGCAGACGCTGTTGCGGATCGAGTGAATGCGCCTCACGCGGTGACATCCCGAAGAACTGGGGATCGAATTGATCGATCTCGGCGAGGAATCCACCTCGACGGGTCACGATCTTGCCGACCTTCGACGGATTGGGGTCGTGATATCGGTCCGCACTCCAGCGCGATTCTGGGACGACGCACGTCGCATCGGTTTCGCTGCACAACAGATTCCACAGGCTGTCCACGGAGTCGGCACCACCCGGGAAGCGGCATCCGATGCCGACGATCGCCAACGGCTCCTGGCCACTACGTTCAGTGACCACGGTCAACTCGACTGCAGGACCGGTGACGTGGCAACGATCCAGTCGCTACTGATCGGGTTGCTCGCCTGTTCTTTGCGGTAGGCCGATCTCAGTTCCTGCAGAAGCGGATCCCGTTGCCACTCCTGCACCTGCCGCATGACATCGTCGTCACCGAACATCGACGATTTCTCCGCGAGAACGGTGTCGACCAGCTGGCCTGCCAGTTGACGCAGCAGCCGCGTGTTCGCATCGAATTGCTCAGCGAAGTTCGGGCTGCTTCCCATCATCGCGGTGTGCAGCGCCACCATGAAGTTCAGTGGCGAATACAAGTCGACGAACGGCACGGAGGAGGAGCCGCGTTCCACGGCAGCCCATTCCCGGAAGAACCGCTGCACGCGATTGCTCAGCGCGATCAGCCCTTCGAGGTAGGGCACGACGCCGGGATCGTCGGCGACGCTCGTGAACCGGCCATTCACGTACAGCAGTCCGACGAAGCCCCAGTAGAACGCGACGTCCCAGATGATCTTCGACGACATCACGGTCGGCGTGCCCATCAGCGTGTACTGATCCTGATAAACGGCGAGCCACATCTCGGTCAGCGAACGGAACAGGGAGTCGCTGATCTGACCTCGCGCGACGACGTCCTCACCGTCCAACCCACGGACGATCATGTCGGTGATCAGACCATTGGCGATCGCCACAAGATCCAGCCCCGAGGAATACAACGGATCGAGGAATACGCCGGCGTCGCCGGTCAGGCACCAACGGTTGCGCCCATCGAAGACCTTCGTCGCACCGTGGCTGTACTTCTTCATGACCCGAAAGTCCTTGATGAGGTCGGCATGGTTCGCCACGACGGCTGCACACTGCGGCTCGTGTTCCTCCAGCCACGCTCTGGCCTTCTCCAATGTGTTGAATTCGTCGAAACCGTGAAAGTCCGGGTCGGCGACGATGCCGACGCTGGTGGCACCGGACGCCAGTCTGATCAGCCAGACCCAGTACCCCTCGCCCATCAAGTGATTGGTGGACATCGCGCGGTCACCCTCGACCAGGCGCGCCTGCCAGACTGGATCGTCGCTCCATCGGCCGACGTCGATCTCGGTGGCGACGCGAAACCACGCCGCATTGCAGTGGTGCCCGTTGGCCCGCTTGAGGTCCAGCTGCCGTGGCAGCATCCGGCTCCGACCCGAGGCGTCGACCACCCACCGCGCCGTGGTCCGCGTGACCACGTCGCCGTTCTGACAGGCGATCGTGTGCGGACCGTTCTCGGCACCGAACTCCACTGAGCGCACTCGGCCGACGGTGATGTCGACACCCTCGGACAGGCAGCGTCGGTGCAGCTCGTTCTCCAACCTCCCGCGATCGATTTGGTACGTCACCTGCGGCACGAGCGACGAACTCCCGAGTTCCATCCGCTGCGCAATGTCGGCGTTTCGCCCGTGCGAGAAGAACATCCGCAGGCCCATCTTGCGAATGTGTGCGGTGCTCAGATGGTCACCCAAACCCAGGCGGTCCCGTAGGTAGTGCGCCGAGACCTCGACGGTCGACTCGCCGACCGTGTGGGTGATCTCAGGCACCGGGTGGGCGTTGGGCTCGATCAACAGAATCCGCGTCGCGGGGCGTTCTCGGCGAAGCTCAAGGGCCAGCGTGAGAGCCGCCACGCCTCCGCCCGCGATGCTGACATCGTGATCCACGGTGGAGTACTCGGCCTGCGTGAGACGAGATTTGATGCGGTGCGCGAGAGCCGCTCGCTGCTCTTCGCTCATTTTCGAAACCTGCGCTCGGACGTCCACCCGTCACCTTCCCTGAAGTCGCGCCAGCCAGGTGCCCAACAGTTCGACCATGTCGCAGGTGGGCACTTCCGGTTGGGACTTCGATGCACAATCGATGCAAACCTTCTCGAGCGAACCACATATGCGTCCTGACCGCAGCGCGCGCTCTCATTACCAATTCCTGACGTCCGCCCCAGTG
The DNA here is from genome assembly GCA_025463425.1 of Ilumatobacteraceae bacterium. Classification (GTDB taxonomy): domain Bacteria; phylum Actinomycetota; class Acidimicrobiia; order Acidimicrobiales; family Ilumatobacteraceae; genus WLMZ01. Next base: position 11,422 of record JAOBWQ010000378.1, read on the forward strand.
ATTCCGGACCAAGCAATCAAGGTCGGCCGCGGATACACGCTCAAGCAAGCCATCGCCCGAGCAACGATGTGGCGGCAATGGCGCCGGAGGCGACGCGGTTGATGTGTGTCATGTGATGTCCTTTTGTCATTGGAAGGTTCTTTTTTTCTCTGCGGTACAACAAGTTTGAGGAGCTAGCTCCGCGCCTTCCTGCGGGTGTTCAGCTGATCGAATCCAACTGCCACCAGGACGAGGGCGCCGATTGCGATTTGCAGATAAAACGCGTTGATGGCCAACAGGTTTCCGCCG
>JAOBWQ010000024.1 GCA_025463425.1 Ilumatobacteraceae bacterium
GCGCGCAGCCGGACTGGTGACCGCAGCAGCGTTGATCGGCGGCTCGCTCGGGCTGCTCCTCGTCGGCCACCTGCTCGACACCGGCTGGTCGTACGGGCGGGCGATGGGCCTGGTCGCGATCGGTGAGCTGATCGCCGTGATCATCGTCGGCACCCGCTTCCCCGAGACCGCGCACAAGGACCTCGACGAGCTCAACCCGGAACCTGCCGTCCTCACCGACTGAACCCGCAGAGCACTTCAGACGACGGTTGGCAACCAGTCGGTCACGGCTGCGGTGATGGCGTTCTCGGCACCCTTGAGATCATGGCCCTTGCCGGCAAGCCACACCTGGGTCACCGGCCCGGGGATCGTCGCGGTCCATTGCTCCAGCTCCTCCGGGGTGCCGAACGCGTCACGGGTCCCGCTGATGAACAGGCACGGCACCGTGAGACGCGGGAGGTGCTCCACGCGGAGCGACTCGGGCTTGCCCGGGGGGTGGAGTGGGTAGCAGATCAACACCAGTCCGGCGACGGGCAGCGGTGCATCGCCCGGGTCGCCGGGCGTGCCGCCGGCCGCGGCCATCGTGCACATCCGGCCGCCCATCGAGCGCCCACCGAGGACCAACTTCGAGGTCGCCACCTTCAGGCCGGCCGCGAAGTCGGTGGCCTCGGTGCGCACGGCATCGAGGAGCACCGGCGGGCGATCCGGAGCGCGCCTGCCCGCCTTGCGGTACGGGAAGTCCGCCCGCCGGACCGGCAGTGGAGTCAGCGAGGACTCGAGGCGCACGAGCGACGGCTGGTCCCGGCCCGTGCCCGCTCCAGGGAACAGGAGCACACCCTTGACGGCGCGAGTGCTCTTCACCGGTCCGTCCTCATGTCAGCAGGATCTTCCGTGCTTCGCCGAGATCACCGATCGCCTTGCTGGCCTCCACCTCGTCGCCGCCGTGGTCCGGGTGCACCAACCGGAGCTGGTCGCGGTAGCGCGCCATGACCTCTTTCTTGGTGACCTTGCCCGTGCCCAAGGGAAAGCCGAGCAAGTCCAACGACCACGCCCGCGGATCGGCCATCGCTGCCAGCGAGGTGACCGAGCTGCCGGCGAGGTGGGCGATGAACGACGGACCGATCGGACCCCGCCAGCGCATCGCCTTCTTGATCACCGGCACCAGGAGGTGTCGAGCGGACGCGTCGAGCCGTTCGAGTGCATAGATCGCGCCGAGCACCTGCACCAGCCCGCTGCCGTTGCTGTCGAAGCTGAAGTGGACGCTCTCGCCCTCGCCCTCCAGCCGGTGGCGGCTCACGCCGAGACCGTGTCGATCGACCTGGAACCGGTGGCGCAACCGGGGTTGGACGACTCGTTCGCCGTGGTCGACCTGGGCCAGCAGGCGGTGCACGTCGGCGACGAGGTCGTCGTCGACATCATCGAGGTGCGCCGCGACCACCGCGCCGAGCAGCAACCCGCCGAAGCCGGGGACGGGGTCGACGGGCAGGATCAGGTTGCCGAGCGACACGCGACGAGTCGGCGTGACCGGCCGGGAATGCCACACCTCCAGCTCCGCCAACAACATGAGGGCAACGCTACGGCTAGATCAGCGGGCGCAGGAGATCGTGCAGGGCTTCGGCGATCGCCTGCACGTCTTCCGGCTCGGCGTCGTCGGCGAGCGCATCGGCAAGGCTCTCGGCAAGCTCGCACGTGCGACGCCAGACGCGCAGCTCCACCCCACGGGGCGGCCGATTCGGGTCGGCAATCTCGAGCGCCTCGAGCAACCGCTCGAGGCCGTCCGCGTCGCGCGCGTCCTTGCGCAGCCGTTCCCCGGCCAGGAAGAAGCTGTTCAGGCTCTCGAAGGGAACGACGTCGCCGTCGGGGCCGTCTTGGATGACAGGGATGATGTCGCCCGACTCGATCTCGTCGAGGATGTCGTCGACCCGGCCTTCGTCGCTCGTCGGCACGGACAGGACGCCGACGTCGAACCGGAACGGGATGTTGGCGACGCCCAACGACTCGATCACGAGCGAGCGCTCGAGATCGGCCCATTCGGTCAGGTCGTAGTCGGTGATCGGCGTGTCGTCGGCCAGCTCCCGCGGCACGACCTCGCCGCCCTCACCGTCGCGCTCACCAGCATCGGTGTCGTCGGCGGAGGCGATCTGCAAGCGCTCCTCCAGCTCGGCGAAGATCGTGTCCGTCGCATCCTCGGCTTCGGGCGGGATCACCAGCTCGATCCCCTCCCACGAGTGCGGGATCTCGGCATCGGCCAACGCGGAGGCGAGCTCGGCCTGTTGGTCGAAGTCCCAACTCGTCAGGTCGTAGAACACCTTGGCGGCCTCTGGGTCGGACGCGTTCCATTCGCTCACGGGCGCCAACCTAACCGAGCCGTCCTCCACGAAGTGGTCCGCGAGGAAACTCAGCGTGCGGCGGTACTCGTCGAGCTGATGGTCGCGCTGGCGGAACCCGTGGCCCTCGCCCGGGTAGGTGACGAGGGCGACGATGCCGTTGGCCTCGGCGATGTGCGTGGCCATCCTCCGGCTCTGCTCGACCGGCACCACGGGATCGAGCTCACCATGGAACATCAGCAGCGGCGTGGTGATCCGGGCGGCGAAGGACACCGGCGATCGATCAAGGTAGGGTCCATCGGCCGGCGGTGCGAGGGGCACCGGACCGACCAGGTGGTGGGTGTAGTGCTGCTCGAAGCGGTGGCTGCGCTCGGCGAGATCGAACAGGTCGGTGACGGGATACGACACGACGCCGGCGGCGGCGAGCCGGGGGTCCTCGGCCAGCGCCCCGAGCACGGTGAATCCGCCGGCGGATCCACCGACGAGCACCGTCCGCGCCGGTGCGCCCCAACCGTTCTGGTGGGCGTGGCGCACGGCGTCGACGACATCGGCGACGTCGAGCTCACCCCAACGTCCGTTCATCGCCTGCTGGTACGCACGACCGTGACCCGTCGAGCCACGATGATCGACGACGAGCACGTCGTATCCCTGCGACCGCCAGAAGGCGATCCGAGGCATGAACGTGACCTGCCACTGATCCGTCGGGCCACCGTGGACGAAGCACATCAAGCGCTCCGAGACCGCGCCCGACAGCGTGTCGTCGACAGCATCGTGGCGATACAGACGGGCGTGGATGATCTCACCTTCGCGAGTGGGCACGTCGATCAACTCCGGCTCGACGAGCTCGGTGGCCGACCACGAGTCGTTCGGCCCGACCTCGACGACGTCGCGCATCCAGGTCTTCGTGTCGTAGACGACGATCTGCGTCGGAGTGCGCGCACCGGTGCGCACCGCAGCGAGCCGGGAACCGCTCCACGACAGCTGACCGTGCACACCCCGCGCCACTTCGCTCACCTGTCGCGTGGCGATATCGACCACGCACAGCCGCCCGAAGCCGTGTTCGTTGCGCGTGAACGCGATCGCCGTGCCGTCGTCGTTGACGGCGAAGCTGCGCTGGCCGAGGCCCCACGTCGGCCCGCCGTGTTCGAACGGTTCATCGACCAGTGGCTCGTCGCCGAGCCAGAGGTTGTTCCATCCGGAATCATCTCGGACGCAGAGCATCCTGCCGTCTGCAGTAGGCCGCGGCTGCTGGACGGCGCCGGCAGGTCGAACCGCGTCCGTGACTCCGCCGCCGACGAGCGACGCAGACTGCACCCGCGACACATCCCAGGCCATGTCGGGCACGTTCCACGCCTGCCACACTGCGTGCGTTCCGCGTGCATCCACGTAGGGGTCGAAGCAGAAGTCGGCGCTGCTGTCGTCGAGTCGCTGCGGCCGACCGTCGGGCAGCGGCTGGAACCAGACCTCACGCTGGTCGACGACGAACACCACACCGTCACCTGTCGGGGTCGCCATGGGCGCCTGCGCGGCGCGGCTCGGACCGAGGTCTCCGTCGGGCGCGAGCACGGCCGGCTCGCCGCCGGCGATGGGCTGCAGCCAGAGGTTGCCGTCCGCGGCGGCGTAGATCACCGCCGACGAATCCGGCAACCAGCAGAAGCATCCACCGCCGAGCCCGCGGCCGGTGCGTGGCGACGGTGTCGAGGTGAGCACTCGCGTCGCGCCGTCGACGCCGTCCAACGGGGCGAGCACCAGCACCGATTCGCCGGCAGCCGAACGCGCGTAGACGAGCGCGCGGCCATCCGGGGACAGCCGAGGCTCGGTCAGGTCCGCGCCACCGACGCACTGCTCGACGGGGATCGGCGACATGTGCACGAATGTAAACCTCCGCGAAAGAAATCGCTTGCATCTCGCCGGGGCTCGATGGCACACTCGTCACGGCCTCGTGTGAGGCCCACGTACGCCGGAGGAGGTGGCCCCATGTTGATGACCCGTGACAAAATCGTCCGTGGCGGCGCGCCGGCGATCGTTCCCTGCTTCGGTTGAGTCCTCGCTGACTCCTCCCGCCGGGCGCTGACCTCCACCGCTCCCGTCGCACCCTGCATCGGCGTCCACTGACGCCCATTTCGGATCACGGCGCCGCCCATCGCGGCGTCGTGTTCGGCCGCCCGTCTGTGCGTCGGCCACGGTTCCGGCTCGCCGGAACCCGGTTCGGCGCGCCCTCTCACCCACAACCAACCATCACGAAAGGCCGTCATCACCATGAACGGTTACCACGACCCTCACGTCGCCCTGCAGTTCGCCCGGGACCGCCACGATCGCCTCGAGCGCGACGCTGGCCGGTCACGGCTGTTCCGCGAGGCGAAGCGATTGCGTGCGTATCGACGCACGCCATAACGCCAACTGATCCACGGCGCGATCACCCATGCCGCAACCATGGCTGACGGTGCTGTCGAGACCCGGTCATCGGGACCTCGCCGGTACCGACAGCTATGGTTGCGGCCATGTCGATCGTGCAGCAGCCTGACCGCAACCTCGCCCTCGAGCTCGTCCGGGTCACCGAATCGGCCGCGCTGGCCGCCTCACGGTGGGTCGGACGCGGCGACAAGAACGGAGCCGACGGGGCCGCTGTCGAGGCCATGCGCACGGTGCTCTCCACGGTGCAGATGGACGGCATCGTCGTGATCGGCGAGGGCGAGAAGGACGAAGCGCCGATGCTGTTCAACGGCGAGCGGATCGGCGACGGCACCCCGCCGAAGACCGACATCGCCGTCGATCCGATCGACGGCACCACGCTCGCCTCGCTCGGCAAGGACAACGCGATCGCCGTGATCGCCGTCAGCGAGCGCGGCACGATGTTCAACCCCGGCCCGTGCTTCTACATGGAGAAGATCGCCGTCGGGCCCGAAGCCGCCGGGGCGATCGACGTCACCGCCACCGCCACGCAGAACCTCCGCTGGATCGCCAAAGCCAAGCGCACCACCGTGCGCGACCTCACGGTGATGATCCTCGACCGACCACGCCACATTCCGTTGATCGAAGAAGTGCGTTCGACCGGGGCGCGCATCCAGTTGATCAGCGACGGTGACATCTTCGGCGCGATCGCGACGTGTTGGCCCGACGCCGGCGTCGACGTGTTGATCGGCATCGGCGGCACTCCCGAGGGTGTGACGGCCGCCGCCGCGCTGAAGTGCATGGGCGGAGAGATCCAGGGCCGGCTGTACCCGCGCAACGATCAGGAGCGCGATGCCGCGATCGCGGCCGGCTACGACCTCTCCAGGGTGCTGACCACCAACGATCTGGTGCAGGGCGACAACTCGTTCTTCGCCGCGACGGGCATCACCAACGGGGCGCTGCTGCGTGGTGTTCGCTACGACTCACTCGGAGCACACACCCAGTCGCTGGTGATGCGATCGCAATCGGGCACGGTGCGCCTGATCGACGCACACCACAAGATCGACAAGCTGAAGACGTTCGCCTCCGTCGACTACGAGTGATCAGTCGCTGCCGCGCTGCACCAGCGCGCTGAGCCGACGGACCAGCCGCCGCGGCATCACGTCGGTCGCAACGGCCATCCCCTTGTAGATCACACCTGGCACCGACAACGCGCGACCTCTGGCGACGTCGGCGAGGCCGGCCGACGCGACCGCCTCGACCGGCAGCCACGCGAACGGCGGGTACTTGGTCGCGTACGACCCGCTGTTGCTGACCGACTGGAACTCGGTCTTGGTCAACCCCGGGCACAGCGCCGTGACGTGCACACCGGTGCCGCGGGCTTCCTCGTGCAAGCTCTCGGTGAGGTTGGTCACGTAGGCCTTCGTGGCCGCGTACACCGCCAGCTTCGGTGCCGGCTGGAAGCCGGCCATGCTGCTGACGTTGAGCAGGTAACCCCGGCCGCGCGGCACCATCGTCGCAAGGGCCGCGTGAGACAGCCGGGTCAAGGCCTGCACGTTCAGCCCGATCTCGTCGTGCAGCCGATCCGGGTCCAGGTCGGCGAACGAACCGCTGGTGCCGAACCCGGCGTTGTTGACGAGGAGATCCACGGGGTCGGCGGTGCTCTGCACTCGGGCGACGACTGCAGCCAGGTCGTCGGCATCGTTGAGATCAGCGGTCAGCACCTCGAACCCGTCGTAGCGCGCTGCCAGGGCCTCCAACCGGTCTGTGCGCCGGGCGACGAGCACCGTCGGCACACCGGATCCACCGAGCTGGTGGGCGATCGCTTCGCCGATGCCGCTCGACGCGCCGGTGACCAATGCTGACCGGAAGGGAGATGCAGTCGCCATCCCCCCAATCTACGGAGTCACCTGATCGGTACCTTCGCGGTGAACTGCACCTCGTCGAAGGTGTTGTAGCGAGCGGTGATGAGCAGGGTCCACGTCGCCGCATACGGAAACGTCGCGGTCGGCGTGGTGTAGTGGCTCGCTCCGCTGCGCGTGACGGGGATGTCGATCGCGGCGACTGCGCGAGACGGATCGCTGATCTCGACGTGCACCTCGTCCGGCTCGATGAGGCTGCTCTCGGCACTCGACAGGTAGATGTGCAGCTCGTTCGCGCCGATGTGGCCGGGCTCGATGGTGACAGCGGCGAGGTAGGTGCCATCGAGGAGCTGGATCGAGAACGGCCGTGACGCGGCAACCTCGGACGGGTTCGCCGCCATCAGCATCGAAGTCGAGACGACGATTGCGATCGCGAGGATGCCCTCGATCGTGACGGCGCGGCGCAGGCGCGGTCGGTCGACGATCTCCTCTGCACCGACGGTCGGCTCCAGCCCGCGCCGCCGACGCACGACGCGGCGACTGACGTTCGCGACGAACAGCAGCACGGCGACGAAGACCACCTTCCAGATCAACACCGTGCCGTAGTGGGTGCTGCGCAACGCATCGATCGAGCCGAGCTGACGGATCGACTGCACGACGCCACTCGCGATCACCGCCGCGATCGCACCGAGGGCCAACGCCGAGAACCGGCGCGCACCGGCCAGCGTCACAGTGGAGAACCCGAGGACCAACGCGACCAGACCGCCGAGCCACAGGGCCATCGCCGACACGTGCACGGTCGTTGCGAGCACTCCGACAGCGATCCACCGCCCCGTCGCGCCATGCCCGCCGTAGGCAGACACCACCCCGGTGGTCACC
>JAOBWQ010000027.1 GCA_025463425.1 Ilumatobacteraceae bacterium
GCCGCGCTGGCCCGGCTCGAAGCTCGCGTCGCGCTCGACGAGCTGCTGCAGCGGTTCCCCGATTGGACCGTCGACATGGACAACGCCGTACGCGCCCGGACGTCCACCGTTCGGGGCTGGGACAAGCTTCCCGTCGTCATCGGCTGACACCCTGACCGATCAACGGATCGGCACGTACTCACAACCCCCAAGGAGCAGTTCCTCGATGTCCCTCTTCGACGCATTCAAGTACGACGGCCTTCGCGTGGTCGTCGTGGGAGCAGCCACCGGGATGGGCAACGCTGTCGCGCGGCTCGTCCAGGACGCCGGTGCGACCGTGGTCGCGATGGATCGCGCCGACTTCGAGCTGGAGGGCGCCACCATCATCAGGGTCGACCTCGCCGACAAGGCGTCGATCGAGGCCGCCGTCGGCCAGTGCGGAGGGCGCGTCGACGCGCTGTTCTCGTGTGCCGGCGTGGCGGACGGAACTCCCGGCATCGAGCGGATCAACTTCATCGGTCATCGGCACATGATCAAGGAGATGATCGGCGCGGGAATGCTCGGACGCGGATCAGCCATCGGCCTGATCTCCTCCGCCGGCGGCCTCGGGTGGGACCGCGCCGCGCTGCCCGAGCTGCTCGACTTCTTGAAGATCGAGGACTTCGACGAGGCCGCTGCCTGGTGCCATGCCAACGGCAAAGCCGACTACCGCTGGAGCAAGCAGGCGGTGAACACCTACGTCGCCCACGAAGCGTTCGAGCTGCTCAAGCTCGGCATCCGGATCAACGCGATCCTTCCCGGCCCCACCGACACCCCGCTGGCCCAGGCCAACGCAGCCACCTGGTTGGGGTTCGGCACCGACTACCGCGCCGAGACCGGTGTGGCCCCGTCGACACCGTTGGAGCAGGCCTACCCGCTGGTGTTCCTGTGCAGCCCGGCCGCCGCAGCGATCACGGGCATCACCGTGGTCAGCGATGCCGGCTACTTCAGCTCCGGTCTCACCGAGTCGTTCCCACCCGCCACCGGCATCACCAACTACCTGAGTGGCAGGATGTGACGTGCCAGATGTGAGCGGGCCGGTACGCCCGCTGCCCAAGCTGCTCCCCTGGAACGAGTGGTTCTGGACGTCGGGCGCCGATGGCATCCTGCGGATCCAGGGCTGCGACGAGTGCGGCACACTGGTGCACCCCCCGGCACCGGTGTGCCCCTCGTGCCGCAGCAGCAGCCATTCGCCGCGAGCGACGAGCGGCCGCGGCACCGTCATCGGCAGCACCGTCAACCATCAGCAATGGCTGCCCGGCTTCGAGCCTCCGTACGTGATCGTCAACGTCGCCCTGGCCGACGATCCTTCGATCCACCTCACGTCGAACGTGCTCGACGTCGCACCGGACGACGTGCACATCGGGATGGAGGTCGAGGTCCGGTTCGAGCACATCGACGACGTGTGGCTGCCACTGTTCGCGCCCACCGGCTCGGTCGACGCGGTGGATCGCGTCCCGGAGCCGACGCGGCCCGTGACACGCGCGCCCTTGCGACCCGATCGCTACGAACACGCCTCGGTCATCTCCGGGATCGGCCGCTCGGCGCTGGGCCGACGTCTCATGCGCGACCCGGTCTCACTCGCCGTCGATGCCTGCCTCGCCGCGATCGCCGATGCCGGGCTGAAGCCCGAGGACATCGACGGGATGGCCACCTACCCCGGCAACGGCGGGTACGAGATCGGCTTCGGCGAGGGCGGCATCACGCCGGTCGAGGAAGCGCTGCGACTTCGACCGACGTGGATCGGCGGTGGTGCCGACATCCCCGGGCCTGGCGGGTCGGTGGTCAACGCGATGATGGCGGTGGCCGCCGGTCTGTGCCGGCACGTGCTCTGCTTCCGCACCGTGTGGCAGGCAACCGCTGCCCAACTTCGCCTGGCAGGCGGCGGGGGCAGGCCACTCAACGGCTCCGAGTGGCGGAGCCCGTACGGTGCCGTCAGCGCGGCCAACTGGATCGGCATGAACGCCACCCAGTACCTCCATCGCTACGGCGCGACGCGCGAGCTGCTCGGGCACGTCGCCGTCAACAACCGCGCCAACGCAGCGCTCAACCCGGTCGCGATCTACCGCGATCCGATGTCGATGGACGACTACATGAACGCGCGCCTGGTGTCGACGCCGTTCGGCCTGTACGACTGCGACGTGCCGTGCGACGGCGCGATCGCGCTCATCGTCAGCGATGCATCGGTGGCCGGCGATCTGCCCAAGCCGGCGATCCGCATCGAGGCCGCCGGCACACAGATCACCGAGCGGATCTCCTGGGACCAGGGCACCGTCACCCACGAGCCACAGGTGATCGGCTCCTCGACCCACCTCTGGACCCGCTCGCAACTGACCCCCGACGACATCGATCTTGCCCTGCTCTACGACGGGTTCACGTTCAACGCGATCACCTGGATCGAAGCGCTCGGGTTCTGCGGGTTCGGCGAGGCCAAGGACTGGATCGACGGCGGCCGCACGATCGCGCTCGACGGCCGCCTGCCACTCAACCCTCACGGTGGCCAGCTGTCCGAGGGACGCACCCACGGGATGGGCTTCTTCTACGAGGCCGTCACCCAGCTGCGCCACGACGCCGGCGACCGCCAGGTGGCCAAAGCCGACACAGCTGTCGTCGCCACCGGGGGCGGCACGCCATCGGGCGTCGTCATCCTGCAACGTGACGGCGTCTGAAGGTCGCACTCACGACAGCGAGGTCGCGGAGGGCGTACTGATGGTGCTCGCACTCCTCGTTGTACACGACGCGAAGACAGCGCGCGACCGAGCGCGTCACCTCACCCTCGCCTGGTCCGGGCTCGGCAGTGCGCAGGTGCTCCAGGTCTTGGTCCGTGGCGTCGTCGAGGATCGCGCGCACCTGGGCCATGCATTCTCGACGGGCATCCATCACCTCGGCGAGCGACGGCTGCGCCGTGACGTCGAGCCCGAACCTCGCCGCGACCTCGGGAGGGCTGTCCGTCGGGGGCAGGCCGACCGGATGGTAGGAGTTCTCGAGACCGAGGATCATCCAACCCACCCACTTGTCGGTGGCGAGGACGAGGTGCCGGAGCGTCTCGACGAAGGACCACTCGCCGTCGACTCGCTCGTGCAGGACCGATTCGTCGATGCCCTCCACGTCGGTCATCGTCGCCGACCACATCGCTTCGATGGTGGCCCACATCGCTCGGTGGTCATCCACGGTGCGGACCGCTCGGCGCTGGACGCGATCGGGATGCCGCCGATCCAGCTCGGCCACGACGTAGGCGGTGACGTCGACGTCGTTGACCACGACCTTCTCGATCTCGCCTGCGAAACCCGTGACGGTCAGGTTGGGGATGATCGATCCGATGATCCGGACATCGCTGAAGTCGCACTCGCGGAACGTCGCGCCGGTGAAGTCGGCACCGTCGAACCGGGCACCTCGGTAGCTCTGCGTCGCATCATCGGTCATCGACCAATCCTGACCCATCGGCCTCTGCCGGCACCAGCGCCTGCGACCGTCGTCAGCCGCGGTCGCCTGAGCCCGCCAGCACCAGGGCCGCCCAGTCCCCCGACGCCCGTCGATCGACCTCGACCAGTGGCCCGAGGAAGGCCGCCACTTGGGAGCACTGCTGTGGCGTGATCCCGCTGACCGCCAGCCAGCCTCCCGGGGCCAGCATCCGGACGATGTCGGGCGCCAACGCGACGATGGCCGCTCGGCCGACGTTGGCGACGATGACGTCGAACGGACCTTCGATCTCGCCGGGCGGAGCGAGCGTCGAGTCGACAACGTCGCTCAACCCGTTCATCTCCGCATTGCGGCGGGTGGCCTCGACCGCCTCGGGCTTGAGGTCCACGGCCACGACCCTCGCCGCGCCGAGCCGCAGCGCGCACAGGCCGAGGACGCCACTCCCGCAGCCGACATCGAGCACCAGCTCGCGGCCGTGGATGCGCTCGATCATCACCTCGATCAGCAGTCCGGTCGATGGTGCTCGCCGTTCCCGAAGCCGCCGAGACCGAGCTCGATCAGTCCAGGCAACGCCGAGCGGTCGTGCTCGGACCAGGCCGGGCACACGCTGATGCGATCCCCGAACGTGATCGGCTCGGTGTGTCTCCGCCATGCATCGAGCGCGGCACCGTTGGATGGACGTGTCACCACGACCACGCCCTCGCCGCGCAGCACGCGGGTGATCCGCGCCGCCTCGAAGTCGTCGACGTCCTCCGCGACGACGACGCGGCGAGCGTCACCCGGGGCGATCACCTGCGTGCGGTGCAGTCCGAGCCCGCCGAGCCGGGCGACCACCGCAGACATCTCCGCCGCGGTGGTGGCGATCACGACGTCCATCGCGCCACGTTGCCACAGGTCGGGTCTCGCCCTTCGGGCAGACCGTCAGGCGTTGGGATCGACCACGATGCGACCGCGGGTCTGGCCGGCGAGGATCGTCGGGCCGAGATCGGCGATCGCGGACATCGGCACGACCTGGGTGATCGTGTCCAGCACGCCCGCCGGCAGATCGGTGGCAAGACGAGCCCACACCCGGTCGCGAGTCGCACGATCTGCCATCACCGAGTCGATGCCCTGCAGGCGGACGCCACGGAGGATGAACGGCATCACCGTGGTCGCGAGGTCCGTCCCGCCGGCCAGCCCGCAGGCGGTGACGACACCCTGGTACTTGGTCTGGGCGATGACGTTGACGAGCATCGTGGAGCCGACCGTGTCGACCGCTCCCGCCCACGTCTCGGTCTGCAGCGGCTTGCTCGGACCGGTCAACGCGTCGCGATCGAGGAAGCTGGTCGCTCCGAGCGACCGGAGGTACTCGTGCTGGTCCGGCCGACCGGTGACCGCAGTGACCGTGTAGCCGAGGTTGGCGAGGATCGCCACCGCGACGCTGCCGACGCCGCCCGCCGCACCGGTGACCACGATCGGGCCACGATCGGGCGTGACTCCACCGTCTTCGAGCGCGACGACGCACATCATCGCGGTCAGCCCAGCGGTGCCGATGGCCATGGCCTGCAGGCTGGAGAGCGCGCGCGGGCGCTCGACGAGCCACTCGCTGCGAACCCGCTGGCGTTGCGCGTACCCGCCCCAGAACCGCTCGCCCACACCCCATCCGGTGAGGATCACGGCGTCACCCGGCTGGAAGTCCGGTGACGACGAGATGGCGACCGTGCCGCTGAAGTCGATGCCGGGAACCATGGGGAAGTTGCGGATGATCCGGCCTGCGCCGGTCAACGCCATCCCGTCCTTGTAGTTGAGCGACGAGTAGTCGATGTCGACGATCACATCGCCGTCGGGAAGGTCTTCGTCGGAGAGCGCCTCGATCGCAACCGTCTGCGGCTGCCCTTCGGTCGCGCTCTCGCGGATGACGAGGGCGTTGAACTGATTGGTCACGAGGGCAAGCTAGCAACGCGCACCGGTGACGGCCCGCTCGCCCACCTGGCCGGGTCTACGGCTCTCGGCTCGGAGGACCCCGTCTGTACCGTGTCGAACGTGACAGACGGAACCCGGAACCCCCACGCAGGTGCACCGTTCGACGACGACGATGGCGCGATCGCTGCAGCACTGGAGGACGTCAGCATCCCCGCTCTGCTGTGCTCGCTGGTGCACATGACCGGCGACCCGTCGTGGGTGCGCGGCGAGCTGCGTCCGCAGGGGGCGATGATCAACGAGCACCAGGGCTACATGTCCGAGGACGCCAAGGCCGAGGTCCGCCGCCGCGCTGTGCCGGTGATCGCTGCCTACCGGGATGCTGGTTGCGTACCGTTCATCCCGGACGCCGCACTGGCCCACGAGATGATGTCGTTCATCGCGGCGGCACCGGTGGAGGACGACGTCGTCGATCTGTTCCTCGACGATCTCCACCTCGACGGAGCCGACAGCGGTGCGATCACCTGGCGCGACGACATCCCAGCCGAGCGACGAGACGCCGCGCACACGGTCGTGATCGGCTGTGGGGAATCGGGCATCCTCGCCGGCATCCGCCTGTCGCAAGCCGGCATCCCGTTCACGATCATCGAGAAGGGCGCCGGCCCGGGCGGCACCTGGTGGGACAACCGGTATCCGGGAGCCCGGGTGGACATCGGCAGCCACTTCTACTGCTACTCGTTCGAACCGGCCGACCACTGGACCGAGTACTACTGCCAGCAGCCCGAGCTGCGCGACTACTTCCAACGCGTCGTCGACAAGTACGACCTTGCGCCGCGCATCCGGTTCCGCACCGAGGTCACCGCGGCAACATGGGACGAGACGACCAGCCGCTGGGCGATCGCCGTGCGCAACGCCGACGGCGGCGTCGAGACGATCGACGCCCGGTTCGTGATCAGCGCCGTCGGCTCGCTGAACCTCCCCAAGCTGCCCGAGATCCCCGGCATGGACGACTTCGCCGGTCCGTCGTTCCACTCCGCGCGCTGGCCTGACGACCTGGACATCGCCGGCACGCGGTTCGCACTCGTCGGTGCCGGAGCCAGCGGGTTCCAGATCACTCCGACGATCGCCGACCAGGTCGAGCAGCTGACGGTGTTCCAGCGCACCGCGCAGTGGATGTTCCCCAACGCGAACTACCACCGGCATGTGCCCGACGGCGATGCATGGGCGATGCGGCACCTCCCGTTCTACGGCAGGTGGTTCCGGTTCTTGATGTTCTACCCGGCGTCCGGGTTGAACATCGAGCGCAACCGGGTCGACCCCGATTGGGACGACGGCGGCCGTTCCAGCAGCGAGGGCAATGCCCAGACGCGAGAGCTGTTCGGCGCGCTGATCGCGGCGCAACTCGAGGATCGTCCCGATCTGCTCGAGTTGAGCATCCCCCACTACCCGCCGTCTGCCAAGCGGATGTTGCAGGACAACGGTTCGTGGCTGGCCGCGCTGAAGAAGCCCAACGTGCAGCTGATCCGCACGGGCATCGAACGGATCGTGCCGGAGGGCATCGTCACCGACGACGGTGTGCTCCACGAGGCGGACATCATCTGCTACGCCACCGGCTTCCGGCACAACGACTTCTTGGCGCCGATCGACTTCCACGGCAGGAACGGCGTGTCGTTGCACGAGCAGTGGGACGAAGAGCCCAAGGCCTACCTGGGCATGGCGATGCCCGGGTTCCCCAACCTGTTCTGCCTGTACGGGCCGGGCACCAACCTCGCCCACGGTGCCAGCCTGATCTTCCAGTCCGAGTGCCAGATCAACTATGTGATGAGCGCCATCCACGAGGTGCTCGCGGGTGACGCGTCCACGATCGAGGTGCGCGAAGACGTGCACGATCGTTACGCCGAGCACTACCAGAGCGAGATCAGCCAGATGGTCTGGGCGCACTGGGCCGTGCATCACAGCCACTTCAAGAACGCCGAGGGACGGGTGTGGACCCTGTCGCCGTGGCCGATCCCCGTGTACTGGAAGTGGACCCGCGCCGTCGATCCCGCCGACTACGTCCTGGCGTAGCTGATCCTGGATCCGGCGGAGCGGATCAGGGCTCGTCGAACCCGCGGAGGCGATCGGTGATGACCTCGCCCGTCACCCGGTTGCGGTACCGCCGATGGGTCGCTGTGCCGATATCGGTGACGATGAAGTCGTCGATGCCGTCGCCGAGGATGCCGAAGCCGACCTCCTCCCAATCGCCCGTGTCGAAAACGCTCACGACTGCAACGTAGACCAATCGCGACCGCTACGGATGCGCCACCTGGGTACTCGTCGACTCGCAGCTGTGTAGTCGTTACTCATGACGCCGGCAGCGCGGCGGAGGATGCTCGTCGATGTCGACGATCGATCCGATCGGCGACAGACGACGAACGGAAGGCAGCCATGGCCGAAGCATTCACCCCACTGGAGCGATCGATCCTCGGAACGAAGGGAGTGAGCGACGAGCAGCTCACCGCGCTCGGCGCGCTGGGCGTTGCCTCCAAGTCCGACTTCGCCACGATCGGTGACGCCGACACCTTGCGGCAGCTGTTGCCCACCCTCGACCCCGGTGTGGCGTCGAGCGTGATGACGTGGGCCACCGGAGCAAGCCAGAGCGCGGCGGCGTCCGGCCAGGGACCGATCGTGCTCGAATCGGCCGACGTCGTGCACTGCGTGCACTGCCACACCAAGCAACCCAAGGACTACAGCAGCGGTGACCTCTGCACCAGTTGCGGCAAGCAGGCGGAGCCGATCCTGTCCTGCTACTGGTGCACCTCGAGCGGGCCCGGGACGTTCTGCCGTCAGTGCGGAGCCGAGTTCGTCGCCACCGCGGAGCTCGAGCTGGCGATGCTCCTCAAGCGCGAGGGCGTCGCCAAGGAGGCCGTCGCGGTACAGCTCAAGTCGATGACCCAAGCTGACAAGGACGTCCTGTGGGGGCGCGTGCGGAAGAGTCGCGGGTAGGCGGTGCGCGCGACGTGTGAGCACTGCGATCAGCCGCAGCCGGTCGACTGGCAACCCGGCGACCTGTGCGTGAACTGCGGCAGGGCCGCGCGCCACGACGTCCGCTGTTCGTGGTGTTCGCGGTGGACACCCGCGGCGAAGTACTGCCGCGAGTGCGGTGCGGAGACCGTCGACGAGTGGCTCTACGGCGCGGCACGGATGCTGCAGCACGCCGGCGTCGACCAGTTCACGATCCCGACCCGCCTCGCATCGCTCGATCCGGCACAGATCGACAACTTCACACGCATCTACCAGCGGCACGCGATCGTCGCGGCTCGCCATGCCGAACAGCTGACGTTCCTGCAGCGCTTCCTCTGCCAGACGGGCTGGGCGGCCGAGCTTGACGATCGACTCGCCGCCCAGATCCCATGGCCCGACGACGAGCTACGCAGGCTCTCGACGACCCCCGTCGACTTGCTCGATTCGAGCCCTGCCGAGCGGATCGAGACGGCGCGCGGCATCCAGGAGTCAACGCCGTTCGACACGACCCGCGCACTTGCTGCGATCGCTCGGGTCCGTCTCGACGACTGGGCGGCGCTCGACGACGCTGTCGCAGCGGTCAGCGACGCAGACACGACCGTGCAGGTGGAAGCTGCGTTGGCCGTCACGAGTTGGCGGGTGCTGACCGGAGCGATCTGGTTCGACGGCGACGGTTCTGCGGCGATCGACGTGCTGCGAGGTCTGGCCACGACACCATTCGCCATCGACGCGCAGATCCGTCTGGCGCTGCTGAGGGACGACGAGATCGAGATCGCGCCGGGCGCGTTCGACTCCGCTGATCACGAGCGCTCGGTCGGGGCCGCGTTGGTCGTCGGCGATGTCGACCGGCTGGCAGCAGCGCTGCACGGCGATCCGATCGCGCGGGCTGCAGCGGGTGCTGCCCTCGCCCGACTCGGGGTCACTCGACCACTCGGGCCCGTGCTCCACGAGGGCCCCGACGACGTCCGTGCGACGATCCTGCGGGGCCTCACCCAGACGGGTCAGCCCGTGCCCGAGCTCACCGCCGTGCTCGTCGACATCGCCACCTCGTCGACCTCGTCCACCGACATCGTCCGCCAGATGGCCGCCCGGGTCGCGGCGGCCACGATGTCACCAACGGACGCGATCCGAGTCGTCCGCGTCGCACTCGCGACCGACGACCGACGCATCATCCAATCCCTGCTCCAGCGCACGAGGCTCCAGCCCGACGACCTCGGCGCCCTCGTCGACGAGGTGATCGCCGACGGGACGTTCACCGCCCAGCAGTTCGGGATGACGACGATCGCCGAGGACGCACGTCTCAGCGACGCGTTCGTGCCCACCCGGTTTCCCCACGCGATGCTGCCCACGCAGATCGAACTGCTGGCCCTGGCCGAGACGCAGCTCGGGGCTCGCGGCGACGCCGAGTTGCACCGATTCGTGATGGGCGTCGTGTTCGGCCCCGGCCCGACCGAGCTGCGCACTGCAGCGTGGTGGGTCCTCCATCGCTGGTACAGACGCCAGGGTGACGCCCGAGGCGAGGGACCGTTCCGTCTCGAGCTGGGCATCGTCACCGACTTCTTCGAGACGATCGAGGCGTTCGTTCCTCGTCTGGCGGTGGTGGCGCGTGATGCGGCAGCACTGGACGAGGTCGCGTTCTGCGACTTTGCAGCCGCGCTGTTCGGGTCGGCAGATGATGCCTTCGTCGAGGCTGTGCAGAGCATGGACCGGGTCGGCGGCGACCTCGTCGACGCCCTGATCGACGGCATCGGGCAGGACCGCCGGATCAACACTCTCGAATCAATGATGGAGCTCTTGTCGCGGCTGGCGGCGCGAGAGGCGTGGTGCGAACGGGCGCTGACGGCGCTCGAACGCGTCGACCGAACCGGCAACCACCGCTACGACCAATCCGTCCGTCGACTGCGTCTCGCCGCCGGCCAAGCAACGCCGGGGAGCAACTGATGTTCGGCAACGCAGACAAGCGGGAGGCGGGCGTGACAGAGCTTCGCGACCAGACGAACCGCCTCGCCTCGTTGCCGCTCGCAGCACTCGGCGCAGAGATCATGACGACGGTCTTCGGCCCCCAGGGTCCGGGTGGCAACGGATCGTTCATGACGGACGTGACCACGGCCAACGCGTTCATCTCCGACACTGCCGCGTGGAGCGACGAGGACGCCGTTCGCCAGCAGCTGATCGCCGTGATCAGCGAAGGTCTGCAGGTGCTCGAGCACGCATGCCTGATCCGGGCCCAGGTCATCCGGATCACGGACGTCAGCATCGGCCTCGGCTGGATGCTGACTCGTTCTGGCGCCGCAGCACTGGCGCAGGGTCGCGTGGTCGAGGCGATCAGCTGATCGGTGTTGGGGCGCATTTCTGCGAGTCGGCCCCACGTGCGCACGCAATCTCGCTCGCACCGACTCGCCCTCATCCGCCAGATCCGCAGATCCGTGTGGTCGGCGACACGCATCGCCCAGACCGAAACCATTCTGCGTGCCGGAACTGAGCGGCCTTGGATCCATCCAGCTGAACGCCTGGGCCCGCATGGCGACAGGCACGGCTGCGTCTGGTCATCGCATCGGGCGGGTAGTCCCATTCATGACCAATGCTGACTCCCCGAAGAACCTGGACGATCTGCTCTCGCCTGGAGCGACCCTCATGATCGGATTCGGAGCGCAGGCGACGGAGTTCCGCCCGCTCACTGTTGCCAGGGCTACGGACAACCGCATCGAGATCTTGCTGGACACCTCAGAGCCGTGGGCGAAGGACATTCACGATGGTGACAGTGCCGTTGCCACGCTGAGCGACAACCGCAAGAACGCGTGGGCGAGTATGCACGGGCGAGCGACGCTGACGACCGACGCCGAGGCGATCGACGATTTGTGGAATCCGGCCGCAGCGGCGTTCTTCGACAACGGCCGCCAGTCGGTGGGGATTGCCGTCCTGCGCATCGCCGTCGACAGCGGGCACTACTGGAGTGCGCCGTCGGGCCGGCTTGGCAACCTGATCACCATGGTCAAAGCCAAGCTCGGCTCATCCGAAGACTCGGGCGAGCACGGACCGATCACCGTCTGATCTTCGCCACTTGTCGAGTGGCGGTTCGACGCCGGCGGACGGGAGCGTCGATGGTGTACTCCGTTTCGTTGCGGCGAGCGATCAGTGGCATCGGCTCGCGCGTTGTCAGAGCCATCGACGGCCGCGAACGCTGAGTCAACGTAGAGGGTTCAGGAGGTGACGTAACGCTTCCGTGGCCGGGACAGTGAGCAACGGTGTACTGGTCTGGTCGAAACCGCACATAACGCCGGCGCGGAACACGCCGTCGACCGAGCGACCCAGGAGCGCCGAACGGCGCCTCGGCTCGGGTTGCGATCGCGCTTCGCGGCGGGCGCGCTGACTGCTCCTTGCTGGTTGCTACCGGCGCCCGGAACTGTGCAACACCCCTTCTGTATGGTGGCCGGTAGTTGATCTTCCCCGATCAGTTTCGGCCGGTTCGCCTGGCCCTCGCCCGTTGTTCTCGGTGTTGTCGTGTCTGTTCGTGGGAGGTGGTGTGGGTGAGTTCTGATGTGTTCGACGACCAGCCTGCGACCACCGCTGCGCCGCTGCCGACGTTGGACGAATTTCGTTTGATGTCGGGGTATCGGCGGGACGAGGCCTATCTGAGTGTGGAGCGGGAGATCCGCCGGTACCTGGCGTTGCAGGCGGCGATGGTCTCCGACGTGGATTCGTCGCTGTCGTACTTGGATGATCGTCATCACACGCCGGGGGCGTGGGTGACTGCGGTCGCGAATTGTGACAAGCGCACCGGGAACGCGCGGGTTCGGATGGCGAAGATGCTGGCTGCGAATCCGGTCATCGCCGCGGCGAATGCGGCTGGCGAGATCGGTGTCTCCCAGTTGGCGCAGCTGTCCAGGTTGTACGACAACCCGCGGGCGCGGGAGCACATGGTGGAGGCGCAAGCCGATTTCGTGAACCTGGCCCGGTATGGGACGGCCCGCGATTTCGAACAGCACTGCGTGCGTTGGCTCGCTGGAGCTGATCCGGATGGAATGCACAAGGATCACGAGATCTCTCGCGAGAACCGTCGTCTGTCGTACCGCAAGATCGGTGCGGGCTTCGAGATGCGGGTCGAGGGTGACGGCATGTCGGGTGAGATGTTGTTCGAGGTCCTGCA
>JAOBWQ010000034.1 GCA_025463425.1 Ilumatobacteraceae bacterium
GAGGACCAGGGCGTGCTCGTCATCGGGCCGAACCGGGTGTTCCTGCGCTACATCGAGCGCGTGCTGCCGTCGCTCGGCGAAGCCGGCATCGAACAGGTCGTGCTCGCCGATCTCGTCCACGACGTCACGTGGGGCGGCACGGACACGCAGCTCGCCGCGCGCACCAAGGGCGACCTGCGCATGTCCCTGGTGATCGACAAGGCCGTCACCGATCGCGAGCGGGCGCTGCGCGAGGACCTCGTCGTCGGCTACCGCACCGGCTACCTCCGGCTCACCGCGCAGGAATCGCAGCGCATCGTCCGTGCCGCGCAACGCCGCTTCCGGCGCCACAACGCAGCGCGCCGATGGGTCGAGACCGAGGTCTGGCAGTCGATGGCCAACACCTGGCGCGACGGCGAGCTGACCGCCGGGGCCGTCAAGGACGGCCTGCGTCATCTGCCGGAGGTGCGCATCGCGCTCGAGCGGATGTGGCCGGTGCTCACGCCCGCCGATCTGCTCCACGACCTGTTCGGGTCCAAGGCGTTGCTCAAGCTCGCCGGAGCCAAGCACCTGAGCGAGCACGAGTACCTCTCGCTGTACCGTCCGCGTGTCGAGGACGTCGACAGCATCCGCTGGAGCGACTCCGACATCGCCCTGCTCGACGAAGCGCGCAGCTACCTCGGCGTGCGTCCGGCGAAGGCCGGCGGGGGCGAGGAAGCCGATGAGATCCGCACCTACGGGCACATCGTGATCGACGAGGTCCAGGACCTCACGCCGATGCAGCTGCGGATGGCGTCACGCCGTTCGTTGAACGGGTCGATGACCGTGGTCGGCGACATCGCCCAGGCCACCGGGCCGCTGGCACCGAACGACTGGGACGATGTCGTCACCCATCTCCCCGACCGCAAGGGCAGCCGGATCATCGGCCTCAGCGTCGGCTACCGCATCCCGGCCCAGATCATGGATGTCGCCAACCGGGTGATGATGGCGGCCACGCCGTCACTCCGTCCGCCGACCGCCGTGCGCGAGGGCGAGGACAAGCCCGACTTCATCGAGGTCGCCGATCGCTCGGAGCTGTCCGCAGCGGTCGCCGCGGAGACGGCACGGCTGGTGCGCGAGGTCGCCGATGGCAACATCGCCGTCGTCGCCCCGGACCCGATGGTCGAGGAACTCTCGATGGCGCTGACCGCGGCGGGCATCACCCACGGCCGGGCCACGCGCACCGCGCTCGACACCGGCGTCACCGTTGTGCCGGTCAGCGTCGTCAAGGGTCTCGAGCTCGATGGCGTGATCGTCGTCGAGCCAGCGGCCATCGTCGCCGACGAGCAGCAGGGCCTCCGCGCGCTGTACGTCGCGCTGACGCGCAGCACCCGCCGGCTCAGCATCGTTCACGCGATGCCGCTGCCCGACGCGATGCTCTAGAACCTGGCGCTCGACGACGCTGTCATCACATGTCGCCGGAGCGGCGACATGTGATGGCGGCGATCGACTCGCCGATCGCTCAGCCGGTGATCACCAACGCGGCGATGCGATCGCCGGTGAGGCGGAAGTCGAAGTCGAGGTCGGCCTCTCCACCGGGGAAGTCGCCGACGAGGTGGGCAGTGACGCGGTAGCGATCGTCACCGCGCTCGATGACCTTCGCAATCGTCGTCGTGTAGGTGAAGGCTGCTGCGGTCTGTCGGCGCCACTCCTGGATCTCGGCGATGCCGCGGTGAAGGTGGTCCTCGTCGACGACGAAGGCGTCGTCGGTGAAGCAGTCGGACAGGACATCGTGGGTCCTGTCGGCTGCGGCGGTGAGGTAACGGCCGATGACATCGGGGGCGGTGGAGTTCATGAGGACGATCGTCAGCCCTCCCCCTACGGGAGGGTCAAGGGATATCGTCGGTGCGATGGACAGGTCTTCCGGTCTGCTGACGATCGGCGACTTCTCCCGGGCCACCAGCCTCAGCGTGAAGACGCTGCGCCACTACCACTCGGTCCACCTGCTGGATCCGGTGGAGATCGACGACGGCAACGGCTACCGCTACTACGCCGCCGACCAGGTGCCCGTCGCCCAGGTGATCCGCCGCTTGCGCGAGCTCGACCTGCCGGTGCCCGAGGTGCAGAAGGTGCTGGCAACCGACGACCTCACCGCGCGCAACGCGCTGATCGCTGCCCACCTCGACCGACTGGAGCGACAGCTGCGCGAGACCCAGGGCGCGGTGACGGCGCTTCGAGGTCTGCTCGACAGCCCGCAAGGTCAGTCCGACATCGTGCATCGCTCGGTCGGGCCGATGACGACGCTGGCGATCTCGGCCACCGTCGGTCGGGGCGAGCTGGGCACGTGGTGGCCGCTCGCACTGCGCGAGATCGAGGACCGCGTCGTCGATTCCAGATTGCAGGCGATCGGGCCCGCGGGTGGGATCTTCTCGACCGATCTGTTCCTTTTCGACGAGGGCGAGTGCACTGTGTTCCGCCCTGTCGACGGCGCGGCAAACGCCGTCGGTCGAGTGCGATCCATGGTCATCCCCGCCGCCGATCTCGCGATCATCACTCATCGCGGGTCGCACCGAGATGCCGACCTGGCCTACGGCGCGCTGGCCACCCATGTGGCCGAGGACGCGATCGGCGTCGAGGGCGCGATCCGCGAGCACTACCTCGTCGGCCAAGCAGAGACCGACGATCCGACGCAGTGGATCACCGAGATCTGCTGGCCGATCTTCTCCGTTGCCGGCATCTGAATCGGTTGGGTCTCATCCCCCGGCTCAGGGGTGCTTGGCGAGGAACGCGTTCGAGAGCACCGTCAGGTTGCGGAAGCACTTGTCGGCGTCGGCCGGACGGTTGAACTGCTCGGCCCGCTGGCACAGCGCGATGACCGGATCGAACTGCAGCGCGAGCACGCCATCCGCCTTGGCGATCGCGGGGCGCACGGCGTTCCAGTAGTCGTCGACGATCGCGATCTGCTCGCCCTTGTGGTCGTTGTCGCCGATCGCATCGGACAGCTTGCCGACCTCGAGGAGCAGGCGGGGGAGCAACTCCGCCGGGGTGCCCGTCGGCAGGGTCGTGGTCGTGGCCACGGCGGGCGCGGTGGTGACGGAAGGATCGATCAACGTCTTGGCGCAGCTCGTCGCGCCGAGAGCGAGCGTGACGGTGACACCGAGCGCGGCGAGGAAGGAGTGGCGGGACATCGGGAGGTGGTGGCCGCTACGCAGTGACGAGGATGCGCGAGCTGGCGAAGGCGCCCACACCGACGTGGCTGCCGGCGACTTCGACGGTCATCGTGCCGTCGGGCGAACTGGCCGTGACCGTGCCGGCCTTGCCGGGCAGCAGCGAGGCGCCTTCGAGGAAGTCGAGCAGACCCGGGGTGAACTCGAGCTCTTCGGGGATGCGGCTGACGGTGAACGTGTCGCCGACGCCGAGGTCGACGAGCCGGCGCGAATCGGGTGCCTCGTAGTGGCTGCCGGGGATGGGATTGCCGTGCGGACAGGTGGTGGGGCTCCCGAGGAGGCGATCCATCGCGACTTCGACCTTCGTGCTCATCACGTGCTCCCAGCGACCGGCCTCGTGATGGGCCTCGGCCCACGAGAGCCCGAGCACGTCGGTGAGGA
The DNA here is from genome assembly GCA_025463425.1 of Ilumatobacteraceae bacterium. Lineage (GTDB taxonomy): Bacteria > Actinomycetota > Acidimicrobiia > Acidimicrobiales > Ilumatobacteraceae > WLMZ01. Next base: position 3,567 of record JAOBWQ010000034.1, read on the forward strand.
AGCGCTCCGCCAGCCGGTGGCGCCGCACGACCTGCTGGGCCAGCGACGCGCCGCTCGTGGTGAGCCGGATGGTGTTCGCCTCGACCGCGATCAACTGCTCGGTCTCGAGTCGACGGATCATCTCCGACACTGCCGGGCGGCTCACGCCGAGGCGCTCGACGATGCGTGCCTGGATGACGTCGACGTCGTCCTCCTGCAGCTCGAAGATGCACTCGCAGTACTCTTCGAACGCTGGATGGTGCTCACCCGAGACCGGCATGAGGCAACCCTAGCGGTCATCGCAAGGGTGCGCTCCCCGCCCGCCGAGGACGTGCGCACATGGTTCAGGCGCGACGTTTGCGGAGCTGCTGCAGCCACTCCTCGGACTTGCGGAGGCGCCGCTCGAGCTGGTCGGTGGTCGCGCTCGAGACGGCCGCGACGTTGCCGAGACGGTTCATCTCACCGTTGACCCGGGCGTGGCCCCAGCCGGTGATGTCGACCAGTCGTTTGGCCAGATCGGCGTTGCGCTCGCGGAGCTCGTCCTTGATCTCGAACACGCTGCGGCCACCGTCGGGCGCCCACCCGGCGTCGGTGGGGATGTCCGGCAGTTCGAGCTCGAGCATGGGGTCGTCGGCGAAGACGGGCTCGGGCAGATCGGGCTCGTCGACCCCGAACTCGAACGGCACGGCGACACCGGTGGGGGAGATCGCGTGGATCTGCATTCCGGTCGCGACCGCGGAGAGCACGCTGAACAGCGACAGCTGCTCCGGCCCGAGTGGCTCGGCCGGGATCTCGTCGAACGCGCCGTCCTGTTCGTCGATGCCGGTCAGCTCGTCGCCGGGCTCGAATCGGCGCAGCACGTGCCGACGTGACTCCATGATCTGGAAGGCGTGGGTGCGCAGGCGGAGGTCATCGGGGAGGTACACGAACGCCTGCTGCGACGCCCGCCCGGCCTGCCAGCGCACGAACCGACCGATCGCCTGGCGGAAGAAGAGCTCGGTCGAGACCGTGCTGGCGTACACGCCGACGCGTAGCCGCGGGATGTCGACACCCTCGGAGACCATTCGCACCGACACCAGCCACGGAGCATCGGAGTCGGCGAACGCGGTGATCTTCTTCGACGCGCCGGGATCGTCGCTGATGACGACGTCGGCCGGAGTGCCGAACCGGGCACGAATCAGGCGGGCGATGCCCTGGGCGTGCTCCTGATCCATCGCGATCACCAGGCCACCGGCCTGCGGGTGGGTCTCGCGGATGTGCATCAGTCGCTCGTGGCCCTGCTCCAACACGTGCGGCAGCCACTCGCCCTCGAGGCTCAGCGCCGCGCGAAGGCGGTGACCGACCTGATCGCGAGCCAGCTCGTCCTGGAAGGACGCGGACAGCACCGAGCCGTCCGGCGCGCTCCACTCCATGTTGCCGTCGACGCGCGGGAAGTACACCGGGCGGACGACGCCGCCGTCGCGCAGCGCATCGCCGTAGCCGTACTCGTAGTCGGCGTAGGCCTGGCCGTCGTCGTAGCGAACGAAGGGGATCGAGGCCGTGTCGCTCCGGAACGGCGTGCCGGACAGGCACAGGCGCCGGTGCGCAGTCGAGAACGCGAGCCGCACGGCGTCACCCCACGCCTTCTCGTCGCCGGCGTGGTGCAGCTCGTCGAGGATCACGAAGGCATCGTGGGAGATCCCCTTCAAGACGTTGGCCGTGTCACCGGTGGCAACCTGCTGGAAGGTCGTGACGATCCCGTGCACGTCCTTGGCGATGCCGCCGGAGGGAGTCCATTCCGGGTCCAGCTGCAGGCCGAGCCGGTGTGCGGCCAGGCTCCACTGGACCTTGAGGTGACTGGTCGGCGCGACCACGATCAGCCGGCGCCGTTCAGCGGCGAGGGCCCATCGCGCGCAGGCCAGTGCGAACGTCGTCTTGCCGGCTCCGGGGGTCGCGACGGCGAGGAAGTTCGCGCCGCCGCCCTCGGGATCGCCCTCCGTCGCGGCGAACCGATCGAACGCGGCGCGCTGCCACGGTCGAAGACGGAGTGCTGTCATGGGCATTCGAGTCTGTCGGCCGTCCCTCTCCGTCGCAACGTGCCATCCGTCTGCGCCGGGGATCAGTCGCGCACCCCCTGGGTAGGGTTCATCCATGGCCGATCACGAGGTGCTCCAACGCTTCGCACCGGCCGTCCGCGCGTGGTTCGCGACCTCGTTCCCGTCCCCGACCCCGGCCCAGATCCAGGGTTGGCCGCCGATCACGAGCGGCCATCACACGCTCATCTGTGCTCCCACCGGCAGCGGCAAGACGCTGACCGCGTTCTTGTCGTCGATCAACACGTTGGTCACCACTCCCACGCCGGAGAAGATGTCTCGCACCCGCGTGCTGTACATCTCGCCGCTGCGCGCGCTGGCGTTCGACGTGGAGAAGAACCTGCGTGCGCCGCTGATGGGCATCCAGCTGGCCGCCGAGCGGCTGGGCGAGCCGTTCGTCGAGCCGGTCGTCGCGATGCGCACGGGTGACACCAGCGCGAAGGACCGTCAGGCGTTGGTCCGACGCCCGGCCGATCTGTTGATCACGACGCCGGAGAGCCTCTACCTGATGCTCACCTCGTCCGCGGCGGCCACCCTCGCCAGCGTCGAGACGGTGATCATCGACGAGATCCACGCGATGGCCACCACCAAGCGCGGTGCCCACCTGATGATGTCGCTGGAACGGCTGGAGGAGGTCACCGCCAAGCCGCCACAGCGGATCGGGCTGTCTGCCACCCAGCGTCCGCTGGAGGAGGTCGCCCGGTTCCTCGGCGGCTTCAGTGAGCCGGGTCGGCCGCGGCCGGTCACCATCGTCGACGCGGGCATCCGCAAGCCGCTGGAGATCGAGGTCATCGTCCCGGTCGAGGACATGGGCGAGATGGGCAAGCCGCTCAACGATCCCCGGGCCGGCGGCGAGGGTGCGGGCTTCGGCGCGGCGATGGGCCCGAAGAAGTCGAGCATCTGGCCCAGCATCTACCCACGCATCCTGGAGCTCGTCCTGGGCCATCGCAGCACGATCATCTTCTGCAACGCGCGTCGTCAGGCCGAACGCCTCGCCGCCCGTCTCAACGAAGCAGCGCAGGAGGCCGGCATCGGAGTCGACCCCGACACCGGGTTGCTCACCGAAGACCTGGTGCGCGCCCATCACGGATCACTGGCCCGAGAGCAGCGGATCGTGATCGAGGATCAGCTCAAGCGCGGCACGCTGCGCGCCATCGTGGCCACGAGCAGCCTGGAGCTGGGCATCGACATGGGCGCCGTCGATCTCGTCATCCAGGTCGAGTCACCCGGGTCGGTC
>JAOBWQ010000071.1 GCA_025463425.1 Ilumatobacteraceae bacterium
CCGCGCTGGATCGCGCCGCGCCTCGGCGAGCACACCACGGAGATCCTCACCGAGATCGGCCGCAGCGAGGACCAGATCGCCGCGCTCGCGGCATCAGGCGCAGTGGCCGTCGAGGCCGTCGAGTAACGATCAATCAGGCTGTTCGGCGGCGGACCAATCGATGTCGACGCGCGCCGCTTCGTCGGGGTGCTTGCGTAGCCAGGCGTTGGCGAACGGGCACTTCGGCACGACGACGAGCGCTTCCTCCTCGGCCCAGTCCACGGCGGCCCGCACGAGGTCGCCGCCGACCCCGCGGCCGGACAGCTCGTCCGGAACCCCGGTGTGGATCAGTATCAGCCGCCGGCCGACCTGGCGATAGACCAGCTCGGCGAGATGGCCGTCGACCGTGGTCGTGAGCCGGTTGTTGCTGACCTCGTTCTGCACATCTGCCATGTCGGCAGGATAGAGCGGGAGGCGGCGCGGGCATCAGCCCCGCAAATGCGTCCGGAAAACGCAGCGACGCCGTGGAGGCGAACCTCCACGGCGTCGTTGTCAGAGCGAGGTTCGCAGTCTCAGATGACGCGGACCTTCTGGGCCTCTTCGCCCTTGCGGCCGGGGGCCACTTCGAACTCGACCGAATCGCCTTCGTTCAGCGTCTTGTAGCCGCTGCCCTCGATGTTCGAGAAGTGAACGAACACATCGTCGCCGCCGTCGCGTGAGATGAACCCGAAACCCTTTTCGGCGTTGAAGAACTTCACAGTACCTGTAGTCATTGCATTCCTCTGAAACATGGAGCGCCAACTCGACGCTCATCCGCGAGTGTACCGATCCTCCGGCGTTCCCCCCCGTCACGGCGCGTATTCCGCGACGGACACCTGTAGAGCACAACACTTGTAGAGTGCACATGTGCAGCAGCCCCCGCCCACCCTGACTCCCGCAGGAGATGACGGGGTTCCGGACGCCCGGGGCATCGGCACCGAAGACGGCGGCGAGGATGGCATCGCCGCCGTCGCCGAGGCCGTGCTGACGGCGTCGCGAGCCCTTGTGGCAGTCGCGGCCCGCTCCCTGGCCACCGTCGACGCCCAGGTCACCGTGCCCCAGTTCCGGGCGCTCGTCGTGCTGTCCTCGCGTGGCCCGCAGCCGGTGGGAGAGCTCGCCGATGCCTTGGCGATCCATCCTTCGACGGCCACGCGCCTGTGCGACCGCCTGGTGTCGAAGCGCCTCGTGCGGCGGGCGGTCAGTCGCGAGAACCGCCGTGAGACCACGATCTCGCTGTCTCCCGCCGGGCGTGACCTCGTCGACGAGGTCACGAACATCCGCCACGGCGAGATCGCGGCGATCGTGGCCCGGGTGCCGGTGCAGACCCGAGCGGCGATGGTCGCCGCGCTGACCGCGTTCGCCGAGGCCGCCGGTGAGCTGCCTCGCAACACCTGGATCTTGGGCTGGAAGTGAAGACGCCGCGCTGGTTGCCCGAGCACCGCCGGCAGGAGCTGCACGCGCTCGCGAACCGCTCGCACCAGGTGGTCACCCTGGCTGCCGTGACGGGCGTCGTGACCGGACTCCTGGTCGGTGGCTTCGATCGGCTGGTCGTCGACCTCGCCTTCGATCACGTGCTCCTCCTGTCACCCTGGCTGCTCGCCTTCGTGCCGGGTGTCGGTCTGCTCGGCGCGATGCTGATCCGCAAGCTCGCCGGCGAGGTCAGCCCATCGACCGCCGACGAGTACCTGCATGCGTTCCACGATCCGAAGCACGATCTCGGCTGGCGAGCGCTCGTGGTTCGATCGGTCGCCGCGGTCGTCACTCTCGGTACCGGCAACCCGATGGGGCTCGAAGGGCCATCGATGTACGCCGGAGCGACGGTCGGAGCGCGACTTCAGCAGCGGTTCCCACGGGTCTTCCGCAACGCCGACCGTCGAGTGCTGCTCGTGGCCGGCGCGGCCGCAGGTGTCGCGGCGATCTTCAAGGCGCCCGCGACCGGCGCAGTGTTCGCGCTGGAAGTCCCGTACCGAGGCGATCTCGCCCGACGGATGCTGCTCCCAGCGCTCGTCGCCAGCGCCACCGGCTACCTGGCCTTCGTCGCGATCAACGGCACCGACACCCTCTTCCACATCGAGGGCTCGAGCGGGCTGGCCTATCGAGATCTCGCCGGCGCTGCTGCGCTCGGCATCGTCGCCGGCCTCCTGGCCCGCGGGTTCGCCTGGATGATCCGCTCGGCGAAAGGCCTCGGCGGGTCCACCCACACCGTCGCGACGACTACCGCCGCCGCGCTGTTGATCGCCGGAGCGTTCGCGCTGGGACGGCTGCTGACGGGTGAGTCGCTGATCCTCGGAGCCGGGTACCACGTGCTGGCGTGGGCGCAGCAGCCGTCACGCTCGGTCTGGCTCCTGCTGGCCATCCTCGGCTTGCGCTGTGTGGCCACATCGGCGAGCGTGGCGGGCGGCGGCGTCGGAGGCCTGTTCATCCCGCTCGTGGTCGGCGGCGCGCTGACCGGTGCCGCGATGGGCAGCATCATCGACAAGGGCCAGATGAACCTGTTCATCGTGATCGGCATCGCCGCGTTCCTCGGCTCCGGCTACCGCGTGCCGCTCGCGGCCGTGATGTTCGTGGCAGAGACCACGGGCCGACCCACGTTCATCGTTCCCGGGCTCCTGGCCGCCGTGGCGGGTGAGCTGATCATGGGCGCGTCGTCGGTCACCGGCTACCAGGTCGACCCGAACGCCACGCCACCCGCGTAGGATCATTCGACGTTCCGTTCGCGGAACCGGTGTGTCGGGAAGCCTGGTCGACGATCCCTTCTGGAGACCCTCGACACATGACGATCCGCAACCGGCCGACCCACGCCACCCGCCGTACATCACGCGTGCGCCTGCCGTCGCCGATGCGGGACTTCCTCGCGACCGAGAGCGCCGGTGCTGTGCTGCTGGGCGTCGGCGCGCTCGCTGCGCTCGTCTGGGCCAACTCGCCGTGGTCGGCGTCATACACATCACTGTGGTCGAGCAACGCCTCGGTCGCCGTCGCCGGCCACGCGATCACGCTCGATCTCCGTCACTGGGTCAACGACGCACTGATGACGGTGTTCTTCCTCGTCGTCGGCCTCGAGATCAAGCGTGAGGTCACCACCGGTCACCTCGCCACGAGGCGCGCCGCGCTGCTGCCGATCGCCGCCGCGCTGGGCGGGATGCTGACGCCGG
>JAOBWQ010000079.1 GCA_025463425.1 Ilumatobacteraceae bacterium
CCCGCGCTGCCGCCGAGAAGCAGCTCGACGAGACGCGCGAGCGTGCCCGGCGGGTCGAGGTCGAAGAGGCCGAGGCACGGATGCGCCTGGAGGCCGCCGTCGAGACCTTGCGCCGTGACCTCGACCTCGAGCCCGACGCTGCGCTCGCAGCGGAGATGCCGGAGCTGCCCGAGGGCACCAATGCTGCGGCCCGCGTGCGCGAGCTTGACCGTGAGCTGCGCCTGTTGGGGCCGATCAACCCGCTCGCGCTCGAGGAGTTCACCGAGCTCCAGGAGCGGCACGTGTTCCTCGAAGCCCAGCTGGAAGACGTGCGCAACACCCGGCGCGAGCTGGCGCGGGTGATCAAGGCCGTCGACTTCGAGATCCAGACCGTGTTCGCCGCGGCGTTCGCCGACGTCAGCGCAAACTTCCAGAACCTGTTCTCGATGCTGTTCCCCGGCGGCGTCGGCAGGCTCGTGCTGACCAACCCGGACGATCTGCTCGGGACCGGCATCGAGGTCGAGGCCAAGCCGAGCGGCAAGAACGTGAAGAAGTTGTCGCTGCTGTCCGGTGGCGAGCGCTCGCTCACCGCGCTCGCGTTCTTGTTCGCCGTCTTCCGCAGCCGCCCGTCGCCGTTCTACGTGATGGACGAGGTCGAGGCGGCGTTGGACGACGTCAACCTGCACCGCTTCCTCGGCCTGCTCGCTGAGTTCCGCCGCGACGCGCAGCTGATCGTGGTCAGCCACCAGAAGCGCACGATGGAGGCCGGCGACAGCCTGCTCGGCGTGAGCATGCAGCCGGGCGGGTCGTCGAAGGTGGTCACCGAACGCCAGTCCGCCGGGGTCTGACGCGTCTCACCAGGTTGTCGTTGGGCGAACACGGCGGCGACTATCGTTGGCCGATCGCCCGCCGGCGAGCGAATCAGTGGAGCGACCCCGCGCCGTGAGTGAATCCGTTGCATCGACAATCGAATCGGCCCGCGCGTCGGCGTCCGATCGGTCGACGCCCGCGATCCAGCTGGTCCGGTTGCGCAAGACCTTCGGCGCAGGCGACGGCACGGTCGTGGCGGTCGACGACGTCGACCTCGAGATCGACCAGGGGGAGTTCTTCTCGCTGCTCGGACCGTCGGGATCGGGCAAGACCACGGTGCTGCGCATGATCGCCGGGTTCGAGCTGCCGACCGGCGGCGCGGTGCTGCTCGACGGTGTCGACGTCACCCAGCGCGCTCCGTTCGACCGTGACGTGAACACCGTGTTCCAGGACTACGCGCTGTTCCCGCACATGACGGTCCAGCGCAACGTGGAGTACGGACTGAAGGTCAAAGGCGTCGGCAAGGCCGAACGGCGCAAGCGCGCCGGCGAGATGCTCGACGCCGTGCGCCTTTCCGGCTTCGGCAACCGCCGGCCGACGGAGATGTCGGGCGGTCAGCGCCAGCGTGTGGCGTTGGCGAGAGCACTGGTCAACCAACCGAGGGTGCTGCTGCTCGATGAACCGCTGGGCGCGCTCGACCTGAAGTTGCGCGAGGAGATGCAGGGCGAGCTGAAGGCGATCCAGCACGACGTCGGCATCACGTTCGTCTTCGTCACCCATGACCAGGGCGAGGCGCTCAGCATGAGCAGCCGGGTCGCGGTGTTCAACAACGGACGGATCGAGCAGGTCGGCTCGCCCCGCGACATCTACGAGCGGCCGACGACATCGTTCGTCGCCAGCTTCGTCGGCACCTCGAACGTGCTCTCGGCGGCCCTCTCGGAACGGCTGCTCGGAGTCGCCGCGCCGCACACGTTGCGGCCGGAGCGGATCCGCGTCGTCGACGCCACGCACGTGCTCGACGATCACGACGTCGCGATCGACGGTGTCGTCGACGACGTGCATTACCTCGGCGCCGAGAGCCGGGTGCGGGCGCGCCTCGACGACGGTTCGGTGCTGATCGCCGCTGTCCCGAGCGACGGCCTCGCTGCACTGATCGCCGGTCAGCCCGTCCGTCTCGCGTGGCCGCGCCGAGCCGCATCCGCGGTCATCGAATCCGTCGTCCAACCAGAACAACAAGGGGAGAACCAATGAGCAAGTCGAACAGACACGCGCGAATCGCGGGCGCGATCGGTGCATCGCTGGCCCTGCTGCTCGTCGCCTGCAGCAGTGATTCGAAGGGCGCCGCCACCAGCACGACGGCGGCACCGGCCGCTTCGTCGGACATCCCGGTGGCGTCCTCCGACATCCCGGTCGGTTCGTCGGACATCCCGGTCGGGTCGTCCGACATCCCACTCTCGTCCTCGGACATCCCGGTCGGGTCGTCGGACATCCCGGTCGGATCCTCCGACATCCCACTCGGATCCTCCGACATCCCAGCGACGGATGCGCTGACCACGCTCGGCAAGGGTGAAGGCGAGCTGAACATCATCGCGTGGGCTGGTTACGCAGAGGACGGCTCCGACGACCCGAGCGTCGACTGGGTGACACCGTTCGAGAAGGACACCGGCTGCAAGGTCAACGTCAAGATCGGCAACACCAGCGACGAGATGGTGCAGCTGATGCAGACCGGCGAGTACGACGGCGTGTCGGCCAGCGGCGACGCCACGACCCGCCTGATCGACGGCGGCGAGGTGTCGCCGGTGAACACCGATCTCATCCCGAACTACGCCGACGTCTTCAGCCAGCTGAAGCTCCAGCCGTGGAACAGCAAGGACGGCGTGCCCTACGGCGTGCCCCACGGTCGTGGCGCGAACCTGCTCGTGTACAACACCGAGGCCTTCCCGACGGCGCCGGACTCGCTCGCCGTCATGTTCGACAAGACCGCTGCCGGCGATGCTGCGGGCAAGTTGAGCGTGTACGACAGCCCGATCTACATCGCTGATGCTGCGATCTATCTGATGTCGACCCAGCCCGACCTGAAGATCACCAACCCGTACGCGCTCGACCAGAAGCAGTTCGATGCAGCCATCGCGCTGCTCAAGGAGCAGAAGGCGCTGACCACGCAGTACTGGTCGCTGTACACCGATCAGCAGACGGCGCTGGACAGCGGCACGGTGCTGGCCGGCACGACGTGGCAGGTGATCGTCGGCCTGGCCCAGACCGATGGCGCCAAGATCGCTGCGGTGAAGACCAAGGAGGGCGCCACCGGTTGGTCGGACACGTGGATGATCTCGTCGAAGGCCAAGCACCCGAACTGCATGTACATGTGGATGAACCACATCATCTCGCCGGAGGCCAATGCCGCCGTCGCACAGTGGTTCGGGGAGGCCCCGAGCAACTCCAAGTCGTGCGCGCTGGCAGCTGCCGGGTTCTGCGACGATTACCACGCCGCTGACGACAAGTACTGGAACGACGTCTGGTACTGGACGACGGCCACGGCGAAGTGCCTCGACGGTCGCACCGATGTGAAGTGCGTGCCGTACAGCGAGTGGGTCAACGCGTGGACCGAGCTACGCGCCTGAGCGCTGCATGGACGTGGTGACGGTCGGAGGCGGCGGTGCACCCGCGCGGGTGAGCCGCTTCTTCCGCCGTCACCGCAAGGCGTCCTTGTTCGCAACGCTCGGTGGCCCGGTGGCATGGATGCTGCTCGTCTACATCGGTTCGCTCGTGGTCCTCGTTGCCGCAGCGTTCTTCAAGATCGACTCGAACAGCAAGGTCACCACCGACTTCACGACGGCCAACGTCAAGGCGGCGTTCACCACGGGCAGCTTCGTCGACGCCATCGTCCGCAGCGTGCTCATCGCGCTCGCGGTCACGGCGGTGTGCTTCGCGATCGCGCTCCCGATGGCGTTCTACATCGCCAAGGTCGCCAAACCGAGGTGGCGGCGCAGCCTGATCGTGGCCGTGCTCTTGCCGTTGTGGGCTGGGTACCTCGTCAAGGGCTATGCGTGGAAGTCGATCTTCACGCCGGACGCCGGCAAGTTCGCTGCGCACAAGGGTGGTGGCTTCCTCGAGGCGACGCTCGGCTGGACCCCGGGGTTCGGCAAGCTCGCGATCGTCATCACCCTTGCCTACCTGTGGCTGCCGTACATGGTCCTGCCGATCTACGCCGGGCTCGAACGGCTCCCACCTTCGTACCTCGACGCGGCCGGCGATCTCGGCGCGCGGCCGTTTCGCACCTTCCGCTCGGTGATCATGCCGATCCTCGTCCCGTCGATCGCGGCCGGCTCGATCTTCACCTTCTCGCTGTCGCTCGGTGACTACATCACGCCGCGCATCATCTCCGGCGGCAAGGAGCAGATGATCGGCAACCTGATCGACCAGCTGCAGCAGCAGAACCAGGCGCTGTCCGCAGCGCTGACTCTGTGGCCGATCGCGATCATCATCGTCTACCTGCTCGGCATGAGCCGGTTGCACGCGTTCGAGAGCGTCTGATGCGGCTGTCGTTGTTGTCCCGCCTCGGCCTGCGAGGGGTCACGGTCATCGGGCTCGTGTTCCTGTACGTGCCGTTGGTCGTGGTGGTGATCCTGGCGTTCAACAAGGCCGACTCCACGCTCTGGCCGCCCACGGGATGGACCTTGGACTGGTGGCGCCAGGCGTGGCACACCTCGGCGCCGAAGAACGCCTTCGTGCAGAGCGTCGAGATCGCCTCCGCAGCGACCGCGATCGCATTGGTGCTCGGCACGTTGGCTGCGTTTGCGATGTCGCGGTTCTCGTTCTTCGGCAAGAGTGCGATCTCGTACCTGCTGGTGCTGCCCATCGCGCTGCCCGGCATCGTCACCGCGGTGGCGCTGAAGAACACGTTCCTGCGTCGGATCGACCTCGGGTTCGTGTCCTTCAAGGTCGGCTTCGGCGTGCACTCGATCATCATCGCCCACTCGACGTTCTGCATCGTCGTGACCTACAACAACGTCGTCGCCCGACTGCGCCGGTCGTCGCCGAACCTGCTCGAGGCCTCGGCCGACCTCGGTGCGCACGGCCTGCGCACGTTCTGGTCGGTCACGTTCCCGTTGGTGCGTTCCGCGCTCGTCGCCGGTGGCATCCTCGCGTTCGCGCTCAGCTTCGACGAGATCGTGGTCACCTCGTTCACCGCCGGCCCGGGGGACCAGACCCTGCCGCAGTGGATCCTGAACAGCTTCGGGCGCAGCAAGGGCGTGCCTGTCACCAACGTCATGGCCACGGTCGTGATGGCGTTGTCGATACCGCTGGCCTGGCTGGCCCAACGGCTGAGCGACAGCACAGAGAGCATCGCCGGCCGCCGATAGCGTTTCGGCGTGATCTATCTCGTCCTCGCGGTCGTCGTCATCGTTCTCGGTCTCGGCGTCGTCGCGCTGAACCGTCGCACGTCGAAGGCGCTCCCGCCCGCAGCACCGGCACGCCAGCCGTCGATCGCGCGCACACCCAAGCCCACCAGGGCCGTGCCGGCACCGGCGCCACCGGTCACGCCCGTGGTCGACACCGATGTTGCCGAGGCCCCAGTTGTCGAGCCCGAGCCCGGGGTTGCCGAGAAGCCGCGGTTTCGCGATCGCATGTCGAAGTCGCGTGCCGCACTCGTCGGGGTCTTCGCCGGGGTCCGCGGTCGGGCCGGGATCACCGAGGAGACGTGGGACGACCTCGAAGAGGCGCTGCTGCGCGCCGATGTCGGCGTGCGCGTCACCACCGAGCTGCTCGACGGACTCCGGGGGCGGGTCAAGGCCAAGGAGATCACCGCTCCCGATGCCTTGCTCGACGCGCTGCAGGCGGAGATGATTGCCCGCCTCGCCGGCGCCGACCGTGAGCTGCGCTTCGAGCCGGGCGATCCGGATTCGCCGAACGTGTGGTTGTTCGTCGGTGTGAACGGTGTCGGCAAGACCACCACCATCGGCAAGGTCGGCGCCGCGCAGCGCGCCCTCGGCCGCACCGTGCTGATGGCGGCCGGCGACACGTTCCGCGCTGCGGCGGCCGAGCAGCTCGGCATGTGGGCCGAACGTTCCGGCAGCGAGCTGGTGCGTGGCAGCGAAGGTGGCGATCCGAGCGCCGTCATCTTCGACGGCGTCGAGGCAGCGAGCGCGCGCAAGATCGATCTCGTCCTCGCCGACACCGCGGGCCGGTTGCACAACAAGTCGAACCTGATGGAAGAGCTGCGCAAGGTGCGCCGGGTGGCCGCCAAGGGCAAGGGCCGAGTCACCGAGACGCTGTTGGTCATCGATGCGACGACGGGTCAGAACGGTCTCGCCCAGGCCCGCGAGTTCGGCGACACCACCGACGTCACCGGTGTCGTGCTGACCAAGCTGGACGGTTCCGCCAAGGGTGGCATCGTCTTCGCGATCGAGACCGAGCTCGGCCTGCCCGTGAAGCTCGTCGGCCTCGGTGAGACCATCGACGACCTCGTCGCCTTCGATCCCACAGAGTTCATCGAAGCCCTCTTCGCAGAGTGACGTGATCGCCGGTCGCGTCCCCGGCTCGCCGCGGCTCGTCGCGGCCGCATGCACCGTCGTGGTCGGGCTCCTGGCTGCGAGCTGTGGCACCCGGCTGGCACCGAGTGCGTTCACCACGCTCCCACCCGTCGGGGTGTCGATTCCGCCCGCTCCGACGAGCGCGGGCGGGGCGAGCGACGTGGGCATCACCGCGACGAGCATCACCCTCGGCCTGATCGTCAGCAAGACCAGTCCACTCGGTCAGGACACCTTCAGTGGGCCGATGTACGGGGCCCAGGCCTATGTGAACGCGCTCAACGCCGCAGGAGGTCTGGCGGGTCGCCACGTCGATCTCGACGTCTGCGACGACGGCGCAACCGGCGCCGGCAACACCAAGTGCGTTCAGCAGCTGATCGACACCGATCACGTCTTCGCCTTCGTGGGCAACAGCATCTTCAACTACGCCGGCGCGGCGTACGTCGACCAGCACGGGGTGCCCGACGTCGGCGGAGAGCCGATCACCAACGCCTACGACCAGTACAGCCACCTCTGGTCGATCTACGGCACGCAGTCTCCTCGCGATGGCGTCGTCGGCTGGGACGGCATGTTGTCCGGCGGCACCGAGATCTACCACTACTTCGCGTCGACCCTCGGCGCACGCACTGCTGGGGTCGTGGCCTACAACCAGGCCGACTCGCAGCGCTTCGCCGACCTCACCGCGCGGGCGCTCCAACGCGAGGGCTACACGGTGGTGCGCGAGCAGCTGGACTTCGCCGTGCCCTCCTGGGACTCCGCGGCGATCGACCTCGAGGCGCACCACGTGGACATCCTGTTCGACGCGCTGGATGCCGCCGGGAACGTGTCCCTGTGCCGGGCCATGGACACGGCGGGTCTGCACGTCAAAGCCAAGGTTGTGACCGTGCAGTCGTGGACGGAGACGGTGCGCTCCGACTACCGGGATGCCGCCACGTGTCGCAACTCGCTGTACGCGGCGGGGACGACACGCAACTACATGGACACCGACGACGCGACGGTGAAGCGGTTCCGTGATGACATGACGGCGTCGTTCCCCGACCGCGAGGCCAAGCTCTCGATGTGGGAGCTGGAGGGCTGGGCCAGCGCGCAATGGCTCGATGACGCCGCGCAGTCGTGCGGCCAGTCGATCACCCGGACATGTGTGGAGGCCTACCTCGCCCGTCCCACCGAGTACGACGGCCACGGGGTGCTGGCACCGCGCGACTTCATCGTGACGCCGAAGCCCACGACGCGGCGCGCGTGCATCTTCGCCGCTCGCTGGGAGGACGACGCGTACGGCGGTGACGGTGGCTGGGTCACCACCACGGGCAAGGATCCGTACTGCTACGACGCTCCGCAGATCTGGTACTCACCCTGAGGTGGGCAACAGGCCACGTCCGAGCTCGCTCGGTTCGCCGGCCCAGGTGAGCCGACCGCGGGACAGGACGTAGACGAGGTCGACCCGGCGCAGGGCTTCAGGATGGTCGGGCTCGACCACGACGATGACGCGATCCGGTCCGGCCATGTCGGTCAGCACCGACACAGCGCGATCCAGCGCCGCCGCCGACAGGCCATGGCTGAGCTCGTCGACGAGGATCGCGGAACCCGGGCGGAGCAGAACGCACCCGAGCGCGAGCTGTTGGCGCTCCCCACCGGAGAGCGTGCCGGCCAGCTGTGACTTGCGCTCGGCAAGGGTCGGAAAGGCCTCGAACACGACATCGTGGCTCGCGTCCCCTGCCACCAGATCGAGGTTCTCGGCGACGGTCATGTCGGCGAACACGTTCGGCTCGTCGGGCACCGAGGCGATCCCTGCGACGGCGCGTTCGTGCGCAGTCCACGTGGTGATGTCGGCACCGCGCCACCTCACCCGCCCGGCCACCGGAGTCAGCGTTCCGGCGGTGATCCGCATCAGCGTCGACTTGCCCGCACCGTTGTGACCGAGCACGGCCACGACGGTGCCGAGCGGAAAGCTCACCGTGACATCGTGCATCGCCTCCACCGACCCGTAGCCGGCGCTCAGGCCGACGAGATCCAGGCCGCTGCTCACCGCATGCCCGCCAGCAGGTCGCGGACCTCGGGACGACACAGGACATCGGAAGTGTCCCCGGCGGCGACGACTCGCCCCGACGCCATCACGTGCACCTCATCCGCGGTGCGGGCGACGAGCTCGAGATCGTGCTCCACCATCAGCAGTGCGTTGCCATCGTCGCGGAGTCGGCGGAGCAGGTCGTGGAGGCGTCGCGTCTCGCCGTCGTCGAGGCCACTGGCAGGCTCGTCGAGCAGCAACGTGTCCGGATGCGTGCACAGCGCACGCGCGATCTCGACGAGTCGTTTCGTGCCGGACGGGAGGAGACCGGCGCGCACGTTCGCCACACCGGTGAGGTCGAGATCGCTGAGCGTCCGTCGGATCAGTGCAGAGTTGGCTGCGTCGGTGTCCCGCCCGCTGCGGATGAGCCCGCTCCCGATGGTTCGGACGCGCCGTGCGGACGAACGCTGTTGCTCGGTGGCAACCAGGAGGTTGTCGGCGACGCTCAGCGACGAGAACACCGAGCTGTGCTGGAACGTGCGGGCGACGCCGTCCCGGGCCAACCGATCCGGCGGCCAGCCGGTGACATCATGGTCGTGATGACGCACGGTGCCCGCGTCCGGGGGATCGACGCCGGAGATGCAGTTGAACAGCGACGTCTTCCCGGCGCCGTTCGGCCCGACCACGACAGAGATGCGCCCAGC
>JAOBWQ010000095.1 GCA_025463425.1 Ilumatobacteraceae bacterium
TCCGTCGGTTCCCTGCACGACGATGTACACCGCGCGGTGACGCAGGTTGGCCGTGCGCATCTCTCGGCGAGTGACCGTGGCGATCACCTGGTCGTGCTCGTCGACGATGTCGACCAGCTCGTCACCACCCTCGTGTCCACCTGCCGTCACGACCCCATTGTCACACAGACCTAGCATGAGCCGATGACGACCTCCACCCTGGCCGACGAAGCGCGCGACCACCTCACCGGCGCGATCGATCTGCGTCGCCGGCTGCACCAATGGCCCGAGGTCGGCAACCACCTCCCGATCACCCGCGACACCGTGCTCGAGGCATTGCAGGGCTTGCCGCTCGACATCTCGCTGCACAGCACGACATCGGGCTTCGGCGCGATGTTGACGGGTTCGAAGCCAGGCCCGACGATCCTGCTGCGTGGCGACATGGACGCACTGCCGATGCCGGAGGACACCGGTGAGGACTTCGCGTCGAAGGTGGCCGGCACGATGCACGCGTGCGGGCACGACACGCACACCGCGATGTTGGTCGGCGCGGCGCAGATGCTGTCGTCGCGACGCAGCGGGCTCGCCGGCCGGGTGCTGTTCATGTTCCAGCCCGGTGAGGAAGGCCACCACGGCGCCCGCCACATGCTCGACGAGGGCCTGCTCGACGTGCCGGCGCTCGCCGACGGCACGGCGTCGCCGGTCACCGGCGCGTTCGCGCTGCACATCACCTCCGCGATGCCGACGGGGATGGTCAGCATCAAGGGCGGTGCGCTGATGGCGTCCAGCGATCACTTGCTGATCACCGTGCACGGCCGGGGCGGGCATGCCAGTGAGCCACACCGCGCCCTCGACCCGATCCCCGTCGCGTGCGAGATCGTCACTGCGATGCAGACGATGGTGACGCGCAGCATCGACGTGTTCGATCCGACGATCATCACCGTCGGCCGGATCAGCGCCGGGACGACGAACAACGTGATCCCCGAGAACGCGCAGATCGAGGGCACGATCCGCGCCGTCAGCGAGGCCACGCGCAAGAAGGTGCACGCCGGCATCCAGCGCGTCGCCGAGGGGATCGCGGCCGCGCACGACACGTCGGTGACCGTCGAGCTCACCCTCGGCTATCCCGTCACCTCGAACCACAACGGCTTCTCGGCATTCGCCACAGACGTCGCCGGCGAGGTCGTCGGGGCCAACCGCGTCCGCCAGATGCCCCACCCGATGATGGGCGCGGAGGACTTCAGCTACGTGCTGGAGGCGGTGCCCGGTTCGATGATGTTCCTCGGTGGTACCGCGCCGGACCGCAACCCGTCCACCGCAGCACCGAACCACAGCAACCGGGTCGTGTTCGACGAGCAGGCCATGGTCACCGGCATGGCCATCTACACCGCAGTCGCGGTTCGACACCTGGAGACCACTTCTCCGCGTTGAAAGCCGCGGTCTGAGGGACCGCCGTTTGCGGGGAACTACTCGACGGCGAGGGAGGTGAGGGTGAGCTCGGGCTCGTCGGTGAGCAGGCGTTGCAGGCGGTAGATGTTCTCGAACAGGGCAACCATCGAGCCGTCGGCGCGCTGGAGGATGCGGATGCCGCCGATCTGGCGGAGGCGCTCGGCGCTCTGCTCGTCGGTGCCGCGGATCGCGTTGTACGGCGAACCGGTGAGCTCGACCGGCGCGTTGAACTCGCTCTCGAGCCGATGCGCGAAGACCTCGAACTGCAGCTGTCCGACGGCGGCCAGGACGAGCGCGGCATCACCCATGTCCGGATCGCGCAGGACCTGGACCACGCCTTCCTCTTCCAGCACCTCGATGCCGCGCCGGAACTGCTTGACCCGGCTGGTGTCGCGTGGGCGGGCGTTGGTGAACAGCTCGGGGGCAAAGCGGGGGATGCCGGGGAACGTGACCGGGACGTCCTCGTACAGCGTGTCGCCGAGCTGCAGGCCATTGGCGTTGACGAGGCCGACGACATCGCCGGGGAAGGCTTCCTCGACGGTGCTGCGCTCGGCGCCGAACACGGTGGACGCGTACTTGGTCGCGAACGGCTTGCCGGTGCGCGACACGGTCATCGTCATCCCGCGCTCGAACCGGCCGCTGCAGATCCGCACGAACGCGATCCGGTCGCGGTGCGACCGGTCCATGTTCGCCTGCACCTTGAAGACGAAGGCCGAACACGGCGCGCCGAGCGGGCGAGGCACACCGTCGACATCGGCGCGCGGCGGGGCAGCGGGGATGAGATCGACGATCGCGTCGAGCAGGGCACGGATGCCGAAGTCGGTGAGCGCCGAGCCGACGAACACCGGCGTGGTCTCCCCGGCGAGGAACGACTCCAGATCGAAGTCGGCACCGACAGCATCGAGCAGCCCGACACCGTCGATCGCCTTCTGCCAGAGGTTGCCCTCCTGGGCGGCCGCTTCGGCAAAGGTCATCTCCTCTTCGGGCGCGATCGTCGAGCCTCGCGCCGTGCGCGTGAAGCGGACGAACACGTCGCGCTGACGATCGATCACGCCGCGGAAGTCGCCTGCGTCGCCGACCGGCCACGTGACGGGCGTCGGGCGGAGGTTGATCTTCGACTCGATCTCGTCGAGCAGCTCGAG
>JAOBWQ010000099.1 GCA_025463425.1 Ilumatobacteraceae bacterium
CGTGCGGACCCGGACGCCCGGCGATGAAGGCCATCGGTGTCCCGCGGCGACCCTTCTGGTCGTAGAACAGGCCCGTGCGAGCGGCGACGAGCGCGTCGTACGCGGGCCGATCGCGCAGCTCGTGGAGCGGTCCGTAACCGCTGATCGAGCACGTGATCAGGCGTGGGTTCCCCGCCGACATCCTCGTGTGTTCGATGCCCAGCCGTGCGACGGCGTCGCGCGACAACGACTCGACGACGATGTCCGCCGACGCGACCAACGTGTCGAACGCGGCACGGCCCTCTGTCGAAGTGAGGTCGATGACCGCGCTGCGCTTGCCGCGGTTCCACACCCGCGCGCCGGTCTGTTCGCGGAACGGATCGATGCAGGGACCCTCGATCCTCGTCACGTCGGCACCGTTGTCGGCGAGCACCATCGTGGTCATCGGTCCGGCGATGCCGGTCGTCAGATCGAGGACGCGTAGGCCCTCGTACACACCATCGGTCATCTCGTGCTCCTCATCTCGTCCCGAGGGTCGACTGCCCGACCGTCGCCCTACCCACGGCGTCGGAACGAGTGGGACGGTAGCAGGCGCTCCGACTGCGGCCCATAGTGATCGGTATGGTGCCGACCGAGCCTTCCGACGAGCGCCGCTCGTGGGACGTCCGCAGTTACGAACCGCCGTTCAATTTACGATATCCTGCTTCACGCAAGTGACATCCCGGACGAAGGTTGATGCGATGGCGACGACAGACACTCTTGGCTCCTCGGTCGGCCTGGGCGACGAAGCGCTGCCCGTCGGCTTTCCGATGCCGCGTCGACCCGAGCTGCTCCATGCGAGCACGCCACGGCTCCGGGTGCGCACCGTCGAGCACCGCTTCCCGTTCCCGCTGCCCAACGGCTGGTTCGCGATCGCTCGCGTCGGCGAGATCCTGCCCGGCGAGATCAAGGCGCTGCACTACTTCGGCCAGGACCTGGTTGCGTTCGCCGGCGAGGACGGCCTCGTGCACCTCGCCGAGGCGTACTGCCCCCATCTCGGCGCTCACCTCGCCGTCGGCGGCAAGGTCGAGGGCGACTGCATCCGTTGTCCGTTCCACGGTTGGAAGTTCGACGGCACCAGCGGTGCGTGCACGGAGATCCCGTACGCCACGACCGAGCGCATCCCCAGCCGGGCCGCCGTGCGCACCTTCCCGATGGTCGAGCGCAACGGCCTCGTGTTCGCCTGGCACCACCTCGACGGCGGCGCGCCGTTCTATGAGGTGCCCGACGTCGCGGAGTTCGGCAGTGCCGACTGGCAGCCGATGATCATGAGCGACTTCGTGATCGCCACGTCGTGCCAGGAGATGGCCGAGAACAACCACGACTTCGCGCACTTCAAGTACGTCCACGGCACCGACGAGATCCCGGACGGCGAGGAGCACATCGACGGGACCTACAAGCGAGTGAGCAACCCGAACCTCGAGCGCGAGACGTTCGGCCTCGGGCTCGGCGTCGTGCGCGTCCCGAACGTGCTCACGTTCCTGTCGTCCGTGACGCCGATCGACGAGGACAACGTGCACATCCGCTGGATCTTCACTGCGCCGACATCGCTCGGTGCAGGTGTGCTCGAGAAGATCGCCGAGTCGTTCACGCTGGGCGTGACCCAGGATGTCCCGATCTGGGAGAACAAGGTGTTCCGGCCTCGTCCGATCCTGACCAAGGGCGAATCGGGCATCATCGCCCATCGCAACTGGTGCGCACAGTTCTATTCGACCCCGGTCGAGCTCCCCGATCAGTGACCATGCCACCGCACGTGCATGTCCCCACGAGCAACACGAGAAGGATCCAACATGGGCGCAGATGCCTTTCGCTATGACGGAAAACGCGCACTGGTCGTCGGCGGCGCCACCGGGATGGGCAATGAGACCGCTCGTCTCCTGCTCGACCTCGGCGCCGAGGTGGTCGTCATGGACCACGCCGATGTCGACATCGCAGGGGTCGAGGCCATCAAGGTCGACCTGCGCGACAGGTCGAGCATCGACGCCGCACTGCAGACGTGTGGCGGTCCGATCGACGCGCTGTTCGCGTGCGCCGGCGCGGCCGACGGCACGCCCGGCATCGAGCGGATCAACTTCATCGGGCACCGGCACCTCATCGAGTCGGCCGTCGCATCCGGCGCGTTGGGTCGAGGCGGCGCGATCGGGATCATCTCGTCCTCGGCCGGACTCGGCTGGGAAGCACAGCTCGACCTGATCAACACGCTGCTGGACACGCCCGACTTCGACGCCGCCGTCGAGTGGTTCGAGACCAACGAGAGCGTCAAGCACTACATGTTCACCAAGCGAGCGATGAGCCAGTACGTGGCTCGCCAGTCTGTCGGTCTGCTGAAGCAGGGTGTTCGCATCAATGCGCTGCTCCCCGGCCCGACCGACACTCCACTGGCCCAGGCCAACAAGGAGCTGTGGCTCGAATTCGGCCGTGACTACCGAGATGCGGTCGGGATCAGCACATCGAAGCCGTCCGAGCAGGCGCATGCGCTGGTCTTCCTCTGCAGCGATGCGGCGTCCTACATCAACGCCGCGACGCTCGTCGCCGATGCCGGTTGGTGCTCGGCAGGGTTGTCCGGTGGCTTCCCGCCGGCCACCGAAGCGGTGCACTTCCTCATGGGCCGCTTCGGCTGACGCCTCGTCTCACCAGCGGCCTCGACGGTCGATCGTCGCAAGCGCTGATCACGCCAGGGGCGCGGCCGCCCCGAACGTCGCCGACGGCGAACGCAGCGTGATCTGATCCACGTTGAGCGATGGGAGATCGAGCGCACTCGCATACGTGGCGAGCAGGTGCTGGGCCACCTCGGTGGGCACCATGAACGAGTCCTGCAGCAGCCCGCGCTTGATCCACTGCCCCATCAGGTTGCCGATCAGCTCCGGATCGAACGAGTTGCCGAAACCCGTCGGGAACGTCGCGCCGACGGCCACGCACGACCACCGCACCTCGGGATGCTCGGTGTGCCATCCCCTCACCGAGACCTCGAGCGCAGCCTTGCTGGCGGCGTAGGCGACCATCCCGTCCCGGGGTACGGCGGCCGTCTCCGACGACAGCGCGACGATGATGCCCCCCGGTGCCATCGCGCCGACGACACGTCGCGCGAGCTGGTTGAACCCGATCACGTTGATCGCCAACGTCTGGCTCCACGACTCGCTGTCGACGTCCTTGATCGGTCGCAGCGATGCGGAGCCGGCGGCGTACATGACGAGATCGATCTGGCCGAGCGCGGTGACGGCGCCGGTGACAAGGGCGTCGATGCTCGCGTTGTCGGTGACGTCGGCCCCGACGGCGATGCCTCCACCGACCCGTCCGGTGATCTCCGTGAGCGCATCGAGCCGCCGGGCGGCGAGGACGACAGATGCGCCTGCGGCGATGGCGAGCTCGGCGAACTCCTTGCCGATGCCTTCGGAGGCACCGACGACGAGGATCCGCCGGCCGTCGAGGTCCAGCTTCACAATGAGTCCTCCATGGTTCGTTCCGCCCAGGACGTGCCGCCGATCGACTGGTCGAGCACCATCGATCGTTTGAGCAGGAGGTGCGCTTCGACCTCCCACGTGTAGCCCATGCCACCGTGGACCTGGATACAGGTCGTCGCGGCGAGGTGGGCAGCCCGCGAGGCGACGATCCGGGCACCGGCAGCGAGCACATCGAGTGGGGCGAGTCGTTCGGCGTCGGCATCGTCGTGCTCGTTGATCGCCACAGCCGCTGCATGCACGCCGGCGCGAGCGATGTGCGTGGCTGCGGCAGCGTCGGCAAGTACGTGCTTGAGCGCTTGGAAGCTGCCGATCGCCCGGCCGAACTGCTGGCGCGATTTGGCGTAGTCGGTGGCGAGGTCCACCGCGGTCTGCGCGAGGCCGACCTGGAACGCGGCGCCCAGCAGCGACGCGTCGCGCCGGAACCGATCGTGCAGCACCGGGTCCAGTGGATCACCGGGTGCGATGTCGGAGGCGCGCACGTGGCTGACGGGAGTCATCGGATCGAGTGGACGAGCGATCAGGCGACCCACCGGCGCGCCGGTGACCGTCGACGGATCGCCGATCCACAGGATCCGGTCGAGGGCCTCGAGGTGCTCGACGACGAGATCGTCCGGGCCGCGCTCGACGGCTCCGACGATGACGGTGCCGTCTGCGGCGCCCTCCACGAATCCTGCGGCCAGGAACGTGGCAACCAGCGGTCCGGGCACCAGCGCCCGACCGAGCTCCTCGAACACGATCGTCGCGTCGTCGAGGCCGAGCCCGACGCCGCCGTCGGCCTCGGGCACCGCGAGGCTGAACACGCCCATCTCGGCAAGCCGCAGCCAGAAGGCTCGATCGACACCACCGGCCTCGGCGGTCATGGCGCGTCGCCGTTCCGGGCTGATCCCGTTGGCGAGGAACCGGCGCAGCTCCTCCTGGAGGGCGATCTGGCCGTCGTCGAGGGTCAGGTCCACGCGCGCTCCTTCGGCAGTCCGAGCAGCCGTTCGCCGACGATGTTGCGCTGGATCTGGCTCGTCCCGGCTGCGATCGACAACGACAGCGCATACAGCGAGCGCTCGACGTGGTCGAAGCGAGACAGCTGGCCGAGGTCGTCGAGGGCGAGCCCACGCCGGGCGAGCACGCGAGTCGTGACATCGGCGAGGTGCAGCCGGGCGTCGTGGTAACCGAGCTTGAAGATCGATCCACCGACGCCGGTCGTACCGGTCTTTGCCGCCGTCGAGATGTTCCGCTTCGTGTACGCCCACAGCGATTCGAGCTCGGCGACGACGATCGCCAGGTCGCGTCGAATCGACTGATCGTCCCACGCGCCGACCGCCTTCGCGACGTTGGCGAGATCGCGGGCCATGACCATGGAGCCGAGCAGCTCGGACACGAACGCCGTGCCACGCTCGAAGGAGAAGGTGACCATGGCAACGCGCCAGCCGTCGTTCTCGGCACCGACGAGGTTCTCGACGGGGATGCGCACCTCGTCGAGGAACATCTCGTTGAACTCGCTCACACCCGTGAGCGTCCTCAGTGGACGCAGCTCGAT
>JAOBWQ010000118.1 GCA_025463425.1 Ilumatobacteraceae bacterium
TCCATCTTCTCTCGGACGTTTCGTTCGAATTCTTGCTCATCTATGTCACGGAAGTACATCGAGATCGATACCCCAGGGGGCAAGCTGGCGGCAATAGGCAAGCGGCCGATCGCATCAGCTGTAGCACAGTCTGCAGCTAGCGGCTGTGCGACAGGATTTGCCGGGTGTGAGACTAAGAGGAGATTAGGAACGTGATTTATTGAGGTTTCTTGAGATGCGTACTGATAGGGCCTGATCTGGTCTTTAGTTCCTCAAAATCTAGAGCTTGCAGCTCTTCGAGCCATGGTTCGACTTTCTCCCCATTCGCTCCTGGCACTGGGGTTCGGTCTGGACGAGCTCGTCGTCGGCACCGGCGCGGTGGCGATGGAGCAGATCGATCTGCAGGTGGTGCAGAGGGTCGAGGTACGGGAAGCGGTAGCGCACGCTGCGCAGCAACATCGGGTTGTCGGCCAGAAGTTCGGCCTCGGTGATCCGCGACACCCAGTCGAGGGTCAGCTCGTGCTCGGCGCGGATCCGTTCGAAGACCTCGTCGCGCAGCGCGACGTCGGAGACGAGTCCCGCGTACCGTGCAGCGATCGAGATGTCGGTCTTGGACAGCACCATCGCCATGTTCGAGATCGTGGTGCGGAACATCGGCCACCCGTCGTACATGTCGCGCAACGTCCGCACCCGGTCGGCGTCGTCGCCCGCCCATCCAGCGAACGCGGTACCGGCTCCGTACCAGCCGGGGATCATCAGCCGGCACTGGCTCCAGCTGAACACCCATGGGATCGCACGGAGGTCTTCGATCCGCCCGGACCTGTTGCGCGCGGCGGGTCGGCTGCCCACGTTCAGTTCGGCGATCTCTCCCAGCGGGGTCAGCTCGCGGAAGAACTCGGCGAAGCGGGGCGTCTCGTAGACCAGACCGCGGTAGGCGGCGAAGGCGAGGGCGGAGAGCTCCTCCATCGCCGCGTCGCCGGCCATCGGTGTGCTCCGTGCTCCGCCGATCGATGCCGCCGACGCCTCCAGCGTCGCCGCGAGCAACGCCTCGAGATGGTCCCGTGCCAGCACCGGATCGGCGAAGTGCGCGGCCACCATCTCGCCCTGCTCGGTCAGCCGCAGCGCGCCCTGCGCCGTGCCGGCCGGTTGGGCGACGATCGCATCGAAGCTCGGACCGCCGCCCCGTCCGACGGTGCCGCCGCGTCCGTGGAACAGCCGCAGCCGCACGCCAGCGTCGCCGGCAGCGGCGACGAGATCCTGTTCGGCGCGGTACAACGCCCAGTTGGCAGTGAGGTACCCACCGTCCTTGTTGCTGTCCGAGTAGCCGAGCATCACCTCTTGGCCGCCGCGCTCGTCGACGAGGCGTCGATACGCATCGGTCGCCAACATCGCGCGCAGCGTCGGGCCACCTCGGTGGAGGTCGTCGATCGTCTCGAACAGCGGCACGATGTCGACCGCGCCGTCGAGGCCGACCTCGCGCAGCAGCACCGCGACCTCGAGCACGTCGCTGACGGACTCGGCCTTGGAGATCACGTACTGGCTGATCGCACGCGGACCGAGCCGGGCGATGCCCTCGGCGGCCGCGACGAAGATGTCCATCTCGGCCGCGGTGGCCGGCGTCGTCGTCGTTCCGGGGAGACGCAACGGACGCGGTGACGCCAGCTCGGCGGCCAGCAGCGCAGTGCGCGCCGCCTCGTCGAGCGACAGGTAGTCGGCGTGCACGCGTGCCGAGGCGAGCAGCTCGGCGACGACGTTCTGGTGCACGGCCGAGTTCTGCCGGAGATCGAGCGTGCACAGGTGGAACCCGAACAGCTCGACGTCGCGCCGTACGGGTTCGACGCGGAGCTCTGCCAGCGTGCCGGCCCCATGCGCGCGCAGCGAGGCGACGACGACATCGAGATCGGCGAGCAGCGATTGCGGGCTCTCGTACGGCGGAAGCACTGCGTGTGGCGGTGCGCCAGGGACCCGGCCGACGAACTCGAGCGCGGTCGCCGCCAACCGGGCGTGCATGCCGCGCAGCGCGCGGCGGTAAGGCTCGTCCGCGCGGAACGGCGAGTCGTCACCGGACATCTCGGCGAGCGCATCGAGCGCGCCGTCCGGCGCGACGAGCCGGGACGAGATGCTGAGCTCGCGGCCGAGCCGGGCCAGGCCATCGAGGTGATGGGCGATCGCCACCTCTGCCTGCCGCCGCAACGCGTCACGAAGCTCTCCGGCCGTGACGAACGGGTTGCCGTCGCGGTCGCCGCCGATCCACGAACCCATCGGCACGAAGGGATGGGATCGGCGGGGCGAAGCGTCCGGCCAGGTCGCCGCGAGCAGAGCCTCGGTGTCGTCCTGCAGGCCGCCGATGGCCTCGAACAGCGACAGTGGGTAGTAGCCGAGCGCCTCGTTGGTCTCGTCGCGCACCCGCAGCTTGGACAACCGAAGGATCGCGGTGTGCCAGAGCAACAGCACCTCGACGCGCAGCGCAACCGTGATCTCGTCGAGCTCGCGGGGGGTGGCCCGGTCGCGCGACACGAGCAGCTCGACGATGTTGTGGCGCACGGCCAGCACCGTCTTGCGGCGAACCTCCGTCGGGTGGGCGGTGATGACGGGGCTGACCCACAACGCGGCGAGCACCGGACCGATGGCCGCGCCATCGTGCTCCAGAGCGACGCGGGCGACGGTATCGGCCAGCGTGCCCCGCCCGGAACGATCGTCGCGTCCGACGCGCTGGCGGACGTCTTCGGCGATGTTGGCCAGCAGCGAGAACCACGAGAACGCGCGGATCACCTCCAGCCCGAGCTCGATCGGCACGTCGCTGAGCCACTCGTCGAGCGAGTCCAGCACGGGCCGGCCCTCGCGGCGCGCCCGCACTGACGCCCGGCGCACGGATTCGACCAGGTTGTAGACCTCCTCGCCCGCCTGGTCGCGAACGACCTCGCCGAGCAGCCGGCCGAGGAGGCGGATGTCGGCGAGGAGGAGATGATCGGACGCGTCGACGCTCGCGTCCGCCGGTGCGTCGGGGCGAGCCGAGGTGCTCACGTCGGCCCGATCAGCTTCGCTTTCATCGCATCGAACTCTGCCGGCGTCAACGCGCCCGAATCGCGGAGCGCGACGAGGCGCTCGATGTCGGCGACCGGATCGGAGGAGCGAGCTGCGGGCGGCGCAGCGCCCTGCAGGAACTGGAACATCGGCTGGCCTCCGCCCGCGGCGCGAGCCGCGTTCATCTCAGCCGTCTCCTTGCGCATCTGTGTGGTGCGGGCACGCATCGCTTCGAGATCGAACCGCGGGTCACCGGTGAAGTCGAAGATCGTCTCGTGGCTCTCCGGGTCGTACTTGACGTTGACGACGTCGTACTCGTTCGGGCGCAGGCCCAGGATCGCGAACGACTCGTGCATCTCCACCCGGAACGGCTCGCCCGTGG
>JAOBWQ010000135.1 GCA_025463425.1 Ilumatobacteraceae bacterium
TGGGGTGCCGAGCTCTGATGCCGCTGCACGTGCGCTGGCTCGGGCGGGTTCCGTACCGGGAAGCCCTCGCCGTGCAGGAGTCGATGTTCCGCAACGGGACGGAGAACCACCTGCTCCTCATGGAGCACAAGCACGTGTTCACCCACGGACCGCGCGCGGACCTCGCCGTGAACGTGTTGGCCGAGCCGGCCGCAGTGGGCGCCGAACTGGTCGCCGTGCAGCGCGGGGGCGATGTGACCTACCACGGGCCTGGCCAGCTGGTCGGCTACCCGATCGTGTCGTTGCCGCCCAAGCACGGTCCGGCCGGGCCCCCTGACACCAAGGCCCACGTGTGCAACGTCGAGCAGCTCGTGATCGACACCCTTGCCGAGATCGGCCTTCCGAACGCGGGTCGACTCCCCGAGTTCCCCGGGGTGTGGCTCGATGTCGATGGCCCCCACCCACGCAAGATCTGTGCGATCGGGGTGCGGGTCTCACGTGGGCGCACGATGCACGGGTTCGCGATCAACGTCACCACCGACATGCGCTACCTGCGCGACTACATCATCCCGTGCGGCATCGCCGATCGACCGGTCACCTCGCTGGCGGAGGAAGGCATCGACGTGCCGATGGCCGACATCGTCGCGATCGTGTCGCGTCTGGCCGCTGCGCGGTGGGGCAGTGGTGAGCCGGCCGAACGCCAGGACGTCGCCTGGCACCAGCGGCCCGAGGACCTGTCGGCGTTCTCCCGCGGCGAAGGCCCGGGCGGCGTCGTCCGTGACCACGGTCCGTCGGTGCAGCTGGCGGGCCGGCTGACTGCAGCCGGTGTCAGTGAGTCCGTGTCGATCGCAGCGCGCAAACCCGAATGGCTCCGACCCAAGGTGGTCCATGGTCCCGAGGTGCTGGCGCTGAAGAAGACCGTGCGCGACCTCGGTCTGGTCACGGTGTGCGAGGAAGCCGGCTGCCCCAACCTGAGCGAGTGCTGGTCCGACGGCACGGCGACGTTCATGGTGCTCGGTGAGCGATGCACGCGTGCGTGCGGGTTCTGCCTGGTCGACACCCAGAAGCCGCTCGCTCCCGATGCCGACGAGCCGCAGCGCGTCGCCGCTGCCGTGGTGCGGATGGACCTGGCTCACGCGGTGCTGACGATGGTGGCCCGTGACGATCTCGTCGATGGCGGCATGGCCCACGTTGCGGCGTGCGTCGAGGCGATCCGCCTCGCCCGGCCGACGACCCGCATCGAGACGCTCGTGTCCGACGGCAAGGGCGACGCGACGTCGCTGCAGTTGCTGTTCGACGTCCGACCCGACGTGCTGAACCACAACATGGAGACCGTGCCTCGGCTGCAGCGTGCGGTGCGGCCCTCGGCCGGCTACGCGCGCAGTCTCAGCGTGCTCGCGCAGGCGAAGTCCGCCGGCCTCACCGTCAAGTCCGGGCTGATCGTCGGGATGGGCGAGACCACCGCCGAGGTCGACGGTGTGCTCGCCGACCTCGCTGCGATCGGCGTCGACATCGTGACCATCGGCCAGTACCTGCGTCCGACCACGAACCACCTCCCAGTGCATCGCTGGGTCGAGCCGGCCGAGTTCGAGCGCTGGAAGGCGATCGGCGAATCGCTCGGCATCGGCCACGTCGAGGCCGGTCCACTCACGCGCAGCAGCTACCACGCCCGGCAGTCGGCGGAGGCCGTGGGTACGCCGGTGCACGTCGTCTCGACTCGCTGAACTCCGGCGAGCGGAAAAACCCGGTGTCTGAAACATCCGGCGTTCGGCGAGGCATCGGCATGACGTGAGGAACCTCGACGACGCAGCCCTGCTGCGGCTCGCTGACGCCGACGCGGGTGCGTTCCGCGAGGTGTACGACCGTCACGCCGTGGCGATCCTCGGGTTCTTCAAACGACGCGGCGTCGATCACCACACCGCGCTGGACCTGACGGCAGAGACCTTCGCCGAAGCGTGGTCGTGCCGCGGGCGGTTCGTCGACCAGGTCGAGGGCTCAGCCGGGCCGTGGTTGTCGGGCATCGCCCGCAACGTGCTGTCCCACGCGGCGCGGCATCGCGCCGTGGTGACCGCGGCTCGCGAGCGTCTGCAGATGACGGTCGAGCCGCGGCCGATCGATCACGAGACCGAGGTGCTGCTGGCGCGTCTCGACGGCGTGGACCCGGCGCTGCTGCGCGGTCTCGACGATCTGCCCGATGCATCCCGCGCCGCCGTCGAAGCGCGCGTCGTCCACGGCCGGACCTACGACGAGATCGCGACCACCTTGCGGTGCACACCGTTGGCGGCGCGGATCAAGGTGTCCCGCGCCCTGACCGCGCTGCGCAGCGATCCGACGTTGGCCCACCTGGCGAGCTCGCTCGGAACCCAACTGAACACCACCGTGACGAACACGACAGGAGAGATCGCGTGAACGACGACCTGCGCAGCATCGGCGACGCATTGGAGATCGCGATCGCTCGCGAGATCGCGGCGACGGCGCGAAACAACGTGGTGGCCCTGCGGCATGACTCGGTCGAACACACCGACAGCTCCAAGGAGGCCCCTGTGTCCAACCCAACCCCCGTCTCGATCACCGCCGCGCGGAAGCGCCGGCTCAGCCGGCGCAGCGTCGTCGCCATCGCCGTGCTCGGAACGCTCGCCGTCGGCGGCGCAGCCGCGGCGACCGCGATCCATCTGTCCGACGACGAGGTCAGCAACGGCTTGCCCGGTGGCTCGGCGATCTTCGAGGGCACCCATCCGACGTGCACCAACAGCGGCGACGGCGTGGTGTACGACTGCACGCTCGCCAGCGCGCCCACGGCGGAGGTGCTGTCCGACTACGTCGGCACGCTGGAGCTGTTCGTCGACAGCGCCAAGAACATCGCCGGCGGCTGTCGGGGGATCACCGCCGACGGCCTGCAGTGGACGTGCTACGTCGGCGACCGCGCCGTGCAGGAGGGCATCCTGTCCTCCGATCTGCTCGGCCAGTACTCGCCCGAGCCCGGCCGCGGCTGAGCTGCCAGAATGGGCGGATGAACACCGCCGGTGCCCCCGAGCCACACCCGACCGCCGTGTACGCCGAACGGATGGAGCGGGCCCGTCAGCAGATGGAGGCCGAGGGCATCGATGTGCTGTTGCTCTCGCTCGGCCTGGATCTGCCGTACATCACCGGCTACCACGCGATGCCGCTCGAGCGGCTGACGATGTTGGTCGTGCCTCGCGACGGCGAGGCACGACTCGTCATCCCCCGCATGGAGGCCGCCCGCGTCGTGCCGCAGCCGGGGGTGTTCCAGGTGCACCCGTGGGGTGAGATGGAGAACCCGGTCGAAATCGTGGCCGGGTTGGCGAAGGCCGCCGGCCCGGCGGAGGCCGTGGCGATGGGCGACCAGACGTGGGCGCGGTTCCTGATCGAACTGTTGCCGTTGCTGCCCAACGCCCGCTACAGCCGGGCCGATGTGGTGACCTCCATGCGGATGACCAAGGACGCTGCTGAGATCGCCGCGCTGCGCGCTGCCGGGGCGGCGGTGGACCGCATCGCTGCGCAGCTGCAGGCCGGCGAGATTCCCCTGATCGGTCGCACCGAGGCGGCGGTCTCCGCCGATCTGTCCGAGCGGATCATTGCCGAGGGTCACCAGGTCGTGAACTTCGCGATCGTCGCCGCCGGGCCGAACGCCGCATCACCGCACCACAGTGCGAGCGAGCGGGTGATCGGCCGCGACGAGATCCTGCTGTGCGACTTCGGCGGCACGATGAACGGCTACTGCAGCGACATCACGCGCTGCGTCTACCTCGGCACGCCGCCGGCGGAGATCGCCGAGGCCTATGCGGTGCTGCACGAGGCGCAGCACGCAGCAGCGATCGCCGGCACCGTGGGCACCCCGTGCGAAGAGGTCGACCGAACCGCGCGACGGATCATCACCGCGGCCGGCTACGGCGACTACTTCTTCCACCGCACCGGCCACGGCATCGGCCTCGAGGGCCACGAGGATCCCTACATCGTCGAAGGCAACTCGCTGCCGTTGGCCGCCGGGCACGCGTACAGCGTCGAGCCGGGCATCTACATGGAGGGCAAGTGGGGCATGCGCCTCGAGGACATCCTCGTCGCCACGGCCGACGGTCCGCTGCCGATGAACGTCGTCAACCACGACCTCGTCAGCATCGACGTGTGAGCTGACGAGGGCCAGGCCGAACTACGCGGCGGACTTCTCCAGGATGTGGATGCCGCACGCCGAGCCGAGGCCGATGACGTGGGCGAGACCGACCTTGGCGCCTTCGATCTGGCGGTCGCCGGCTTCGCCGCGCAGGTGGTGGCAGACCTCCCAGATGTTGGCGATGCCGGTGGCTGCGATCGGGTGGCCCTTGGACTCCAGGCCGCCGGAGACGTTGACCGGAGTCTTGCCGGTGCGCCAGGTCGCGCCGCTGTCGAAGAACGAGCCGGCCTCGCCGGGGGCGCACAGCATCAGGTTGTCGTAGTGGACGAGCTCGGCCGTGGCGAAGCAGTCGTGGAGCTCGACCAGGTTCAGGTCTTCGGGACCGACGCCGGCCTGGGCGTAGGCCTGCTCGGCGGCACGGCGGGTGAGCGTGTTCACGTCGGGCAGGACCTGGTAGGCCTCTTGCCACGGGTCAGACGTGAGCACCGACGCGGAGACCTTGACGGCGCGGCGTTGCTGCTCGAGTGACAGCGTCTTCAGCTTCGCCCCGGACACCACGACTGCTGCGGCGGCGCCGTCGCAGTTGGCCGAGCACATCGAGCGGGTGTTCGGGTAGGAGATCATCAGGTCGTTCTTGATCTCGTCGAGGGTGAACCGCTTGGAGTAGGCGGCCAGCGGGTTCAGCGTGGAGTGGGCGTGGTTCTTCTCGGCGATCTTGGCGAAGGTGTCGAAGTCGCCACCGCCGTAGGTGTTCGCGTACTGCATGCCGACCTGGGCGAACACGCCGGGCATCGTGTCGGTGCCGATCCGGCCATCCGTGCCGCCGACAGCGCCGAAG
>JAOBWQ010000151.1 GCA_025463425.1 Ilumatobacteraceae bacterium
AACGGTGGGCGTACCGCACTGGTCATCGTCACGCTGATCGTGGTCGTCGGCCTCAGCGTCGGCGGCTGGCTCGTCACTCGCAGTGCGGAGGACAAGGCCCTGGACACCCTCCGGACCGTCCCCACCTTCACGGTTCCCGACATCAGCGTGCCCGATTTCACGATCCCCACCGGCGTGACGCTGCCCCCCGGTGTCACGTTGCCGACCGGCATCACGATCCCGCCGGGCGTCACCCTGCCGCCGGGCATCACCCTGCCGCCCGGTGTGACGCTGCCGCCCGGTGTCAACATCCCCGGGCTGTCACCAGGGGCGACCGTCCCCGGTGAGCCGGGCGCGACCGTGCCGCCGGCGACGACGTTGCCGACGCCTCCCGCTGCGGTCAACCTCTTCGAGGGCACGCAGGCCGGCGACATGGTGGCTGCGATCGCGGCCGCTCGTGGCGCCTCGCCCCTGCGGCTCCTCAACGTCGAGCTCTACCCGACGTACTCGGTCACCGATGCCCAGGACCCGAGCACTCCCGCCAACGTGGACGAGTTCAATTGGCGCGACGGCCAGGTCCAAGGCGCCCCGAGCCCGGTCACGCTGACCGGCGAGGGTGACCTGGAGACCAACCTCTTCAGCGACACCGACGTCAATTGGCCGGCGATCCCCGGCCTGGTCGGTGCGGCCCTGGCGCAGATCCCGATCGATGGCGCGCAAGTGACGCACGTGCACATCTCCCGCAACCTGCCCTTCTCGGCCGACGTCCAGATTCGCGTCTTCGTCGACGGCACCACCGGCAGCGGCTACCTCGACGCCGATGCACAGGGGAACATCATCACCGTCACCCAGCCCTGATCGTTCCCCCGAGATCCACCAACAAGGTCACCAACAGCTCCGGGCCCAGCGTCGTGCCCGGAGCTGTTGCGCGTCATCGAGCAGACACGGTCACGGTGAGGCCAGATGCCAATGGCATCGTGGTCAGCGGATCGACGTCGACATGGCTGCTCGTCAGTCGTCCCGCGCTCTGCACGCCGCGGCCGTGGGTCAGGGACGCAACCCCGCGGCGGATGTTCTCGTCGAACACCGTGATCGCCGCGACCTCGCCGTGATCGCTGGTGACGGTCGCCGAGCCACCGTCGACCAGTCCCAGCGTGCTGGCGTCCGTGGGATGGACGCGGACCTCGGGGTCGGCACCGTTGCCGGCGAAGCGGACCGAGTTGCTCCAGGCCATCTCGCGTCGTGGCGTCAACTGCAGCTGCCCGCTGCCTTCAGTGGCGGGCGAGAGGGGAACGTGCGCGGCGAGGCGGGCCAGCATCACCGGTGGCGCGATCTGCCAGCATCCGCCGGGCAGCATCGTGGCGCGGACCCAGCCGAACTCGATCGGCACGTCGATCCCACGCGGTCCGGCGGCGATGACGCCATCGGTACCCGCGGTGGAGTGGGCGACGAAGCCGCCGAGCAGCTGGGTGTCGGTGAGCGCGTCCGGATCGCGGATCCCCAACAGTTCGAGGTCGAGACGGTTCGACAGGTGGGCGAGCATCCACCAGACCGGACGACGCTCCGCGACGGGGGCGACGACAGGAGGGGTGAACTGGATGCCGGAGCGGATCGACACGTGCTCGGCCAGGGAGAGGTCGGCGCGCTCCAGCTGACCCGTTGCCGGCAGCACGTGCGTCGCGAGGCTCGTCAGCTCGCTGTCGGCGACATCGATGACGACGAGCGTCTCGAGCCGGCGCAGCGCGGCCCGCACCCGATCGGGCTCGGGGAGTGCCGTGAGCGGGTTG
Source organism: Ilumatobacteraceae bacterium (assembly GCA_025463425.1). GTDB lineage: Bacteria > Actinomycetota > Acidimicrobiia > Acidimicrobiales > Ilumatobacteraceae > WLMZ01. The sequence continues at coordinate 1,767 of JAOBWQ010000151.1, forward strand.
CCGCCGGTGACGACGAGCGTCGTCACGTGGCCTGCCTCGATCTCGTCGACGAGTGAGACGGCTGGGATCTGGCCGGCGACGCGAGGGAGGTCCGGCCGGCTCAGCGGCCCGGGCGCCGACTGCGGTTCGGCGTCGGTCCGCGGTGGGCGTTGCTGGTTGACGATGCCGCGGTTGAACCGCATCCCGCCCTCGCGGTCGAGCGAACCGGTCAGCACCAGGATCACCCAGCGGAGCCATTCGGTCAGCACACCATCGCCCGACATCGTCGTGCCCGTGCCGCAGAACATTGCCAGTCGACCCCGGTGAGCGCGGATGTCGGCGACCAGCGCCTCCAGCCGCTCGACCGGCACGTCGGCAACCGACGCCGCACGCTCGAGGCTGCATGCCTGCACCGCTGACCGGAGTGCGTCGAGGTCCTCCGGGCGGCACAACTCGGTCGGATCGGCGCCGTCGCGCAGCAGCTCGTTGACGATCGCTGCGAGGAGCGCGACGTCGGCGCCGGGGCGGATCGCGAGGTGTTCGTCGGCCAGCGCAGCGCTCTCGGTGCGGCGCGGGTCGATCGCCCAGATCCGACCACCGGCGCGGCGGTAGTCGCGGAACCGGCGGACCGGGTCGGGCAGCGTGGTGCCATAGCCGTGCGACACGACCGGGTTGGTTCCGATCAGGATCAGCAGACCCGGCACGTCCGGGTTCCACACCGGGTTCATCATCGGGTTGCCGGTGAGCAGCTCGGCCGCGACCAGCACGGGGGCGTTGTCGACGGTGGCGGCGGTGTAGAACGAGCTGCTGCCGATGGTCCGCATCCACATCCCGGCAGCCACCTGCCCGCCGGCGTCGTAGGCCAGTCCGGTGGCGAGGTACAGCGCGATCGAGTCAGCGCCGCGGCCGTCGATCGTCGAGCGCAGGCGCGCAGCGAGGTCGTCGAGCACGACGGGCCACGTCGCGTCGACGCCGTCCAGCCGAGGACGATCGAGCCGGCCGGAGCTGTGGTGCCACGCCGGCAGGCCTCGGCCCTTCGAGCAGACGTAGCCCCTCGAGTACGGGTGCTCGGCGTCGCCGCGCACCTGCACCACGCGCTCGTCGTCGACCGTCACCACGATCCCGCAGGCCGCTGCGCAGATCCGGCAGAACGACAGGTGCTGGGTCTCCACGCGGGTCACCCTACGCACGACCGTTGCCCACCTCCGGAGCGGAGGATGACGTCCGCGCTGGCATGCTCTCGGGAATGGATGGCACCTTCTTCACGATCCGGATCGACACCGGCGGGCACGAGGTCTTCGTGGCCGAGGACAACGCCCGTGGCCCGTGGGATCCCACTGCCTGCCACGCCGGCCCGCCGACGGCCACGTTGGCGCGAGCATCCGAGCGGGCCGTGCCGGGCCAGCGGTTGGCCCGTCTGGCCGTCGACCTCGGCCGACCGGTACCGATGGCGGGGTTCACGATCGACACCGCGATCGTCCGCGCTGGACGGACCACCTCGGCAACGGAGATGACGTTGCGCGACCTCGACGGTGGGGTCCGAGCGCTCGCCCGCGGGCTGCACGTCTCAGCCCGTGACGTCATCGACGCCACCCGAGGCGACACGTTCGTCAGCCCGTCGCTCGCGGCCAGCGAACCAGGTCCGTTCCCGTTCGCGAACACAGCGCACGCGTTGCCAGGGTTCCGCAACGCGAACGAGCTGCGCTACCCGCCCGGCGAAACACGCGACATCGGACCTACCGCGCTCTGGATGAAGACCGTGCCGCTGCTGCCCGACGAGGAGATGTCGCCGTTCCAACGGATCTGCCCGATCGCTGATTGCGGCAACGCGTTCGGGCGCCAGGGCGACCCGATCGAGACGAGCTTCGTCAATGCCGACCTGATGATCGCCCTCCATCGCGACCCGGTCGGCGAATGGATGGGCATGGCCGCGTCGGGCGTCTGGCAGCCGAACGGCGTGGGGCTCAGCGATTCGGTGTTGTTCGACGAGCTGGGCAGCGTCGGCCGATCGATCCAGGTGCTCGTGCTGTCCAAGTCGCCCGGCTGAGCCTGGCCTCTGCTCCGTCGGACGGGGCGATGGCGCCTCGATCGCCAGCGGGGCCGAGTGCAAGGATGCCCGGATGCAGATCGCGATGACCCTTCCGACGATGCTCGCCCACGGACGCGCCGAGACGCTCGGCTGGTGCCGCGGCATCGACGAGGGCCCGTTCTCGAGCCTCGCGGTGCCGGAGCGGATCACCTTCACCAGCCACTCCTGGACGGTCGAGCTGGCCGCAGCCGCCGCGCTGACCGAACGGGTCCGGCTCTGGACCACCGTCGTCGTCCTGCCGGCGCACGACGCGGTGCAGGTCGCCAAGGATCTCGCCTCGGTCGATCAGCTCGCGGCCGGACGACTGACCGTCGGCATCGGCGTGGGTGGGCGCGAGCACGACTACCGGGCGGTCGGCGGCGACTACTCCCGTCGCTGGAGCCGGATGGACGAGCAGGTCGCGACGATGCGGCGGATCTGGGCCCAGGAGGCGCCGTTCGAGGGAGCGGATCCCGTCGGACCGCCACCCGTGCAGCCAGGTGGTCCGCCGCTGGTCGCCGGCGTGATCGGCCCGAAGGCGATGGCCCGGGCCGCAGTGTGGGCGGCAGGCGTCGACGACCCGACCTCGATCACCAGCGTCGACACGCAGGCGCTGGCCCAGCGTCGAGAGCTCGTCGAGGCGGCGTGGAAGGCCGCCGGCAGAGCGGAAGCCCCCCACTTCTCGGCCAGCCTTTGGTACGCCCTCGGTCCGGATTCGCAGCGCCGGCTCGGTGACTACGTGTTCGACTACATGAAGATCTTCGACGCCGGCTTCGCACGCCAGATGGCCGAGGCCGCGCCGGTGTACACCGCGGAGGCACTGCGCGAGGCCGTCGCCGCCGCGGAGGCCGCCGGCTGCGACGAGCTCTTCCTCGTCCCGACGACAGCTGATCCCGTCGAACTGGACCGAACGCGGGAAGCGCTCGGGATCTGAGGCCTGTTCGCGTCGGGTGCAGCGTTGCCGACGTCCACGTGGTGCGGTTACGCTCTGCGGCCGATCGGTTTCTGACATCCGCCTCGATCTGACCAGAGATGCCACCCCCCAGGAGGTGTCTCGTTGTGGCCAGGGCGGGGTGTCCGACGAACCGTTCGGACCCGGAGCACTCCAGGTCAGCAGGTATGTATCCGCAGCAGCGGGCTGTAGCGCAGCTTGGTAGCGCACTTGTCTGGGGGACAAGGGGTCGCAGGTTCAAATCCTGTCAGCCCGACCAGAAGTACCTTGTTCGAACCCTGTCGCTGAAAGGCGACAGGGTTCTTCATTTCTGCGGGGAGCCGTCCGTACGGTCTCTCCATCTCGGAGAAGCCCAGCTCGCTGGCTATGAGTGCATCGAGGGCGCTGTCGACCACAGAAGTCGAGGGACCTCTCCGTTGATACCTAGCTCCGCCCGTCTCGACATCGTGCTGGCGAGCGATGACATCGAACTCACCTGCGAGGATGTCGTCCAGGTCAGGCTGACCGATGTGCGCAAAGCCAGGACTGAGATTGGCGGCGACTACGCCGTCCTTCGTTATCCATATTCTCTCGAATACAGATCGGTTCATCGTCCGCCGCTGCGTGCTGCTGGCTTCGAGGTACAGCCGATGGCCATTGCCAATCTCAGCAATCAGACTCTCCACCTCTGACTCGATGTCCTCGTACTGAAGTTGCGTCACGGCGAGCAGCCTGGTTGCACTGGCCCGTTCCTTGCCGATGCGTCGCTGCTCGCTCTGCAGCAACGGGAGCGAGACAGCCTCGGCGTAGTGCGCTTCGAGCAGCTTTCGCTCCTGGCGCTCAAGTGTTTCGAGACGCTGTGATTGCTGCGTCAGCTCCCTTGCGCTGACGGTGCGCAGCACGCCCACGTGATGAGCAATCTGCTGTCGGACCGTGGCGAGTCGTTCGTCGGACGGGCGGACGGTGAGCCAGTAGCTCTCGACGGCTTGCTCGATCGACTCGATCGCAATCCAGGGCTGCGTGCAGCTGGCCCTCTGCTGTCGATTGAGGCAGAAGAAGTAGCCGTAGGTGCCGCCGTTGCCGGTGTTGTGCGAGATGGCCAGCCGGCCACCGCAGGAACCACAGAAGACCGTCCCTTTCAGGTAGTGCTGATGCTTCGACGGACGCTCACCGATGAGGCTCTTCTGGCTGAGCATTGACTGAACTTGTTCGAACAACACGGTGTCGATCAATGGCTCGTGACGGCCGGGATACTGCACTCCTTGGAACGTGACGATGCCGACGTAGTACGGGCTCCTGAGAAGGCTCTGCAACCTGGACCGAGAGACGGGCTGACCCTTGCCCCGCGACGCAATCCGGGTTCTTAGACCTCGATCTTCCAGCGCATCGGCCAGCCCGCTGAGCGTCCAATCTCCGGTCGCGTATTGCTCGAACGCCCAACGAATGTGGTGGGCTCGGTCGGCGTCGACCTCGACGGTTCGCACGTTGCGTCCGTCGAAGTTCTTGATGACGTTCAGGTAGCCCAGCGGCGCAATCGTGACGGTGCCGCCGAGCTTGACCTTCTGCTTCAAGCCCTTCAGTGCCTCGGTGCTGAGGTTGGCCGAGTACAGCTCGGCAACGCTGGCCATGATGCCGTGCATGAAGCGACCTTGCGGCGTCTCATCGATGTTCTCTGAGCACGAGACCAAGATGGCACCGGCCTTGCGGATTGCCAGGCTGATCGAGACATCGTCGAGGCGGTTGCGCGCCAGGCGGTCGATCTTGTGAACGATGACGAAGTCGATGTCGCGTCGTGCCTCAAGTCGGTCGAGCATGCGCTGCAGCTCCTGCCGGTTGGCGGAGCGAGCTGACTCGCCGATGTCGATGTACTCCTGCACGATCACTGCGCCGAGTTCGGCGGCGCGTTGCTGACACTCACTTCGCTGCGCTTTGATCGAGAGTCCCTCGGCGTCGAAGTCCGTGTCGGCTTGCGAGTTGGTCGAGACACGTAGATAGATGACCGCTCGTCGGAGCGGTTCCTGCTCGTCGATGTCGATTGATTCGTTTGCGGCGTTTGCCATGAGAGTCTCCTTATGCAGCGAGCACTGGAGTCAGCGCTGATCGAGTTGCAGCTGCGTCGGTCTCGACGATTGAGAGAAGCGGTCGCCCGGGCGCTGGGGCCTCTCGGAAGTAGAGGTTGTGACGTCCCGACGGGATCAGCCCGCAGTCGATGAGGCGGTACTGCATGGCTTGCTGGGAGACGCCGAAGAGTTCGGCGAGTGCATCGAGCTGTTGGACACCGCTCGCCCAGGCCTTCTTCACCCATGGTCGAGGCATGAGCAGGCAGGCGGCAAAGTAGTCGCAGATTGATTCGGCTCGTTGCCGTGAAGTGTGCCGGCCAAGTGCGGGATAGGCGAGGTCGACGACCGGATGGTCGATGATGTGCTTCAGCTCGTGGGCGAGGCTGAAGCGCTGGCGGACGGCCGCATCGTTGGCCCGCAGCACGATACGCCAAGTGTGCGTCGAGCGCTGCCAGTGTGTGACGCCAGAGGCGGGTAGACCCGACCGCACGTCGACAGCGATCCGAGGCAGGTCGGCGATGATCGAGCCTGGCACGTGCGGTTCGGTAATGCCCGTCAGCCGTAGCATGCGAGCCGCTTGGCGCTCGGCAATCGCTCGGGCCTCCGAGTCTCCCAGTGGTCGACTCGGCATTAGTTGTCGGAGTTCTTGTAGCACGCTCATGGTTTCCCTCCCTTCGTGCGTTTGTGTTGATGAACTGATGATGAGTTAGGTGGTGCGACCGCGCCGCTTGGGCGGCGGAGACAAAGGTTCTTCGTCCTCGCCGGGTGCGGGTCCGTCGGCCGTGATGCCGTACTTGGCTTGCAACTTTGTGACGTATCGATTGAGTTCGGCAATGCCTTCTGGCGGCAGGTCGCCGTACTTCGCCCGGAGGTAGACCGGCAGGCTTGGAAGCCGTTCGTCCAGCTGGCCGGAGGCTTCGAGGAGGTCGTTCGTCTCGACGTCGAGCGCGTTCGCCAAGCGTTGAAGAGTTGCGAACGTAGGCGTTCGGACCTGCCCGCTCTCCAGTCTGGAGATCAGGCCCTTGTCCAAGCCGCTGTCTCGGGCGAGCTGACCGAGGGTCAGCTCACGCGCGATTCGAAGCTGTTTGATTCGTTCTGCGAGCTGGGCCAATGAGACCTCATGCATGTGTGATGCCTTGCTTACCTGCCACGAATTATGCGCCGTCGGGCCAACCGTTGCAAGCGTGCAACGGTGTGGAATGCACAACGGGCGACACGTCTGATTGGCTGCCTCTTGTGCGTCCGCTGACCGCGTGGACGGCCCCACGTCGCCGCTGCCCGTCAAACTCACTGTGTGTGATTGAGTATCGGCTATGGTCGGCACCCATGTCATCCGGCGCCAGGGTCGTGAGTGCGATTTCTTAAGTACGTCTTCCTGGCTGGCGTGGTGTGGGGGACGGCACGGCTCGCTCTCATCCGTGGCCACTACAGCAGCTACCAACGGGCCGCTATCGGCTTCGTCGCCGTGGGCGTTGGCATACAGGTGATGTCGGCTCTCAACGAACTTGTCGGAACTCGGCGCAACAAGGGACACGCTCAGACCGACACGCGTGTTCGACAGGTGCTCGTCGAGTTGTCTCGTCGCCCGGACATGATCGAGGATGCTCAACATCCGGGTCGGGACCTCCGTAAGATCAGCCTGCATGTATGGGAAGTCCCTCGGTGGTACCGGCGCTTCTTCCCGTATCGACTGCGAGTTGCGTTGAAGAAGCACGCCGGACCGTGGCTGCAGAAGCTCCGGCTTCGGCCGAGGCTGGTGTTGGTGTCGTCTCAGCGCTTTGACTTTCAGTCGTCGCTTCGAATTCGGTTTCGGAAGGGCACAGGGCTCGTGGGAACTGCCTTGGCCCACGAGAGCCTTCCCGGTCGAGAGTCGGCTCTGTTCGTCGACTTCAAGTCGCAGGAGTTCCAAGCCGCGCTCTCTTCGGAGAGCAGCTGGGAACGAGCGAGCGCTGATCTCACCCGGCGTCTGCCGTATGGTGACGCCATGCGGCTGTCGAGGCGGTACGGGCAAGCGGTGGCCTTGACGATTCAGGAACCCTCCGGCGAGGCAGTGGGCTGTCCGACGTTTGAGGTGCCCCCCGAATGGACAGAGGATTTGAGAGCGAACTTGGAACTCTTGGACGCTTTGGCAAGGGAAGCGACGCTCTTGAGCGCTTTCTTGCAATTGAGCCCAGGCACACAGTCGTGATATATTCAAAAGATGGAGGAATAGCTCGTGGAAGATAAAGCAAGTGAGCGGGGCGATGTCCATCCTTTGACAGAAGGACAGGAGACGTACTTCGTCATTGACCTCGGGGACGGCCCGGCAGACGAAGAGGTTGTTGCGTCCTACGAGCGCTTCTTGGAGGGCGGCGGCGAAGCTAACCCACGTATGGAGAGGCTCAAAGCGGCGGTCGCTCGACAGGCCGTCGTTTCGGCGGCATCTGTCTGACCGATGATCAGTAAGCACTGAAGACCCAAACCTTTCCGTTGGGCGCATCTGCGGTCATGATGTCGCCGCCGAGTTCCAGGTCGCGGGCGAAGCTATGGACGTCGAGCGTTAGGTACGGCTGCAGCCAGGCGGGTGCTTCGTTAATGACCCGTTGTGCGTCGAGTTGGTCAAGCATGTCGTCGGCATAGGCCTCGACCGACTCCCACTCACCCTGGAAGCGCTCTTCGAACTGGTCGAGCCCGTCGACATCACGAGTTCCAACCAGTGCTCCGTAGGCGGCAAAGGCGTCGCCGAAGCGCTCCATGCCGGCTGCAAGTTGAGCGATCTTGCTCAGGGGCTCGTTCTCGTCGATGCGAAGTTCGCCGAAGCCCTCGTAGTCGAAAATTCCTGTCTCTTCTGCTGCGTCGCCGTAGCGTGCCGTCGTCGGAGAGGCTTGCAGCATGTCGTCGACCGCTGCGCTCATCGTGTCCACATCGGGGGACGCCTCGATCCATACCGCATGCAGAATGCCGGCGTTGTAGTCGGAGAGGCTGGCCACGTAGATCCGTGGCGGCGTTGGCTGCTGCTCGCCTCTGGCCCCGTCGTTGTTCTGTTGACCTTCATGCATCATCACCTCCGTTCGTGTTCGTTGATATCTGTTCGGGCGCGGTCGTCATGGCGATGAGCCGGTGAGTGCGGCCAGGCGGTGTTGTGCCTCGACGACCTGAAACAGCGTCCAGCGCTCGGCTGGCAGCTGGCGGAGGAGGCCGAGCAGCGCGGCAGCACGGTGCGGCGTCGATGCCACATAGAGCACTCGGGGGAATATCCCACTCAGGCGTTGCTCGTTGCCGCTGGAGTAGTAGTCCCAGTAGAGGTCGAGCTTGCGCCGCACCGTTGGAAGACTCTCGGTGCCGTTGTCGACCTCGACAAACCAATGCAGCTCCTCGTCGGCGGTCAGGAGCACCGTGAAGGCGTCTGGCTTCAGGATGATGTCCTGGCCCATAAGGGAAGTGAACGTGCGCCAGCATCCCGGCTCGGCTTCGAACTCCGTGACGTCGATCGAGGCTTGTGCAGCGAGCGTGCGCAGCTCGACATACAGCGAGCTGACTGCCAGCAGGTGGTTGAGAAAAAGCGCTCGTGGCTCCCATTGTCGGCGGCGACGAACACCACCGGCCGGACCATGTGTCCCGACGACCCGTTGCCCATGGCCGCTCAACCCGTAGACGTAGCCGGCCGAACCCGCCCGACTGCCGCCGATGCGACGGTCCAGCCGGGTGAGATAGCCGAGTCGGGTCAGGCGTTCGAGGCAGCGGCGGCAGCGGCGTGCCCGAGACAAGGCCGTGCCGTTGCTGAAGCAGAGCTGCTCGATCTGACGTGCAGTGAGGAGGCGGACCCGAGCAGTCTCCGCCAGGACACGACGGTCTCGAGCGGAGAGCTCGGCGTCGTCTGCCAAGACCCGACCTACCACGACAACTCCAAAACCAACAGAGTCGTTGGCAGCGTGAGAGCTGCGTCCCTGGTGGCGGGAAGCATTTCGGGGCAAGTCAGCAGCCCGATCGGTACAGCGAGCGGTACAGCCATCATGACCGCCTCGGTGCGGCATTCGGGCCGCTGTTCGGTCGTGGACGTCGACCGACTGGTGCTTCTGGTGGCACGTTCGCAATCCGTGCCCGAAGGGCATCCTCGATGACTTGACGGTCAATCCCATACCGCTGACGTGATAGAGCTCGCAGCTCGGCCGGATCGCTGATTGGCGCTGGAGCAGGACGAGTGCGGCCAGTGGCCGGCGGTTGAGTCGAGCCGTTGGCGAACAGTTGCGCAGCAACCTCGTAGGCACCGAGACCCTGAAGGTCGTCGGCGCTCAGCATGCCGCTGAGTTCCTTGGCCATCATCCCGGCGTCACCCGCCGGCATTTGAAAGATGACTCGTGACCTGACGGTACTGAGGACTGCGTTTCGGGCTTCGTCGGTGAGCTGGTGGAGGTACTGGTGGGCGAGCGTCATGCCAAGGCCGAGGCCGCGTGCCTCAGCGAGGATTTGATCCATCGGCGTCGGCACGTGCATGAATCGTTGCCACTCGTCGATGTAAGCCATAACGGGAGGACGCTGGCTCTGAGGCAAGCCAGCCCGGGCCAGCGTTGCGTTCCACATTTCAGAGACAAGGAGAGCCCCAATGAGGCTGGCCGCGTCGGTTCCGATGAGACCGCTGGCCAGCGACACCAGCAAGATCTGCTGCTTCGCCATGACGTCGTGGAATGACCAGGTGGGGTTCGGCTGAGCGACAATCGAGCGGACATTTGGCCGCATCAGGACCGACCTCAACTTGTTCTGCACGGGTCCCGTGACGTTGAGACGTTCAGCCGGCGACAGAGCCTCGAACCAGTTGAAGAACTGTCCGAGCCCAATCGGGTCGTTCAATCCAGCGACGATCTGCCGGCGATGATCGGCGTTCATGAGCAGCATCGGGATGTCTGCGAGCGTCGCGTCGTCTCGATGCATGACCGCGAGCAGCGACGCGCGCAGGATGTCGTCGGTGCGTGGTCCCCAGCTGCTGGCGTAGAGGCTCTTGAAGAGGCCGACGAGGTTCTCGACGAGCACGTCGCCGTTGCCTCGGCCGAATGTGGCGAGCGGGTTCAGTCCCACGGGTCGCTCGGTGTCAGCAGGGTCAAGCACGATGACATCGCTCTTTCGACTCGCCGGTATGACGGTGAGGAGATCCTGAATGAGGTCTCCCTTTGCATCAAGAACGATCAGGCCATGTCCAGCCAGGAGGTCCTGGGAGGCCATGTTTAGCAACAACACTGACTTCCCGGAGCCGACCGGCCCGAGCACATGCACGGCGCGCAGGCGAGCCTGCACACCGATGGCCAGTGGTCGAGTCTGGCCCGGAAACGTGCTGTCGCCGATGACGGTGCCCTCGGTTGGCACTGCTGGTGAGGCCGGTATCAGGCGGTAGCCACTGAGTGTCAGACCTGGCAGCTGGTCGACGCCGATTGGCCAGGCGAGAAGCCCCGTGAGTTCGTCGGCGTTGAGGACAGCGGGCCAGCCGAGCAGCGGCACAGCTCGGCCGTTGATCCGCTCGGCAACGGTGCGAGACGGAATGCGTCTCCGCTGCAGCCCGACTCCAGGTGCACGGGCCTCTTGGAGCGGTGCTTCGGTATGTCCGAGGAGTGTGCGCGCCCGTTGAGCTTCAGACGCTGATGCGCCGATTCGCAGTACGGAGAGGAGCAGTGGCGAACGCTGCTTTGCTCGCAGCGCTGCAACCGCTTCGCCATCTCTCGATGGTGCATCGTCAAGCAATGAGGTCGGCGTTTGCCTGCTCGTCTGCAGGCGGGCGGGCATTACCGGAGCGGCCGGAGCCAGCGTCCACTGCACGACCAGCCGCTCGTCGGCACTGAGGGGTTGCAAGGCCGTCAGCAGCTTGGCGGCCAGCGGTGCACCATCGGTTCGCAGCGATCGATCCGAAGTGCTGAGTCGGTACTCGGCAGCAGATTGTGCGACAGGCAGGTCGACGGAGTCGGCCGGCTCCCAACGCACGCTCGGCACGCTGGCGCTCAATGCTGTCTCAATACTGCGCTGCCAACGACAGGGTGTTTGCAGGTAGTGGCGGATGCCCTGGCTGTCCGCCACGACGCTGAGAACGACGAACGGTTGTCGCGTCCAACGCTTGTGTTGTGGGAGGAGGAGACCGGAGACACCGATGAGCCAAGTTGTGACAGCGGTCGGCTCCAGCTGTCTCGGAAGGTGCAGCTCATACGAGACAAGGTCATTGCGGTCGGCGGCGATGTTGCGCCAACGCACTCCGAGCAGTGCGGCCAGGGCGGTGCATGGACAGAGTCCCGCGACCACAAGGAGGCCGATCACGCTGCTGGCTCCGACGGCTGCGCTCTTTCGGCAGCTCGCTTGGCTTCAAGTCGCTGCCTCGCTAGGGCGAGCACGACCTGTGCCAAGGCGGCTGCGTCCCATTCCTGACGTTGCCTACCTGTGACCTTGATGTCCGAGTTCTTCATGTTTCACCTCGCCTTCGGTTGCCTTCGTGAGTAGGGGTGTTGCACGGATGCAACACTCCTACTTGTTGTTATGCAGGAGTGGCGGCGTGACGTCAAAGTGGAATTGACAACGATTCTGCGGACCGATGTCAGCGCCGGCCGAAGCCTCGCCAGACGATGCGAAAGACATACATCAGGACGAGCAGCATCAACAGCCCGGGCAACGCTGGTCGGATCAGGTGACCGCCGAACCAGACCACTACGCACACGAGCAGTAGACCGCCGAGGCCGGCGACCACTCGATCGAGCAGTCTCATTCTTGGCTGGGCTTCCACTGCCGGAGATAGAGACGTGCGTCGTTGGCGATGTCGTCGTCGATCACGCCGAACTGAGCACGCATGATCGGATCGTCCCCGGCAAGGCCCTCGCTCTCCTTCTGATTGCGGAAGATCTGATACTTCGTGTCGGCACCCGCTCGTGCTCGTCCGTGCAGCCATGCCGAGTAGTTGAATTCTCTCCTTGCGTGGTAGGCGGCGTCCTCGATCGCCTGCCGCTGCAACTCACGCATGCGGGCGACGTGGGCACCTTCCAGTCGACGGTCGAGCTGTCCGCACTCGGCGAAGAAGCCGGGCTGTTGGTAGCGCTGGGGCAGGCTCTCCTCGGTGAGGCGAGCGGGGAGTCGGAAGTCTGATGGGTCAGAGGGCATGTCGTGTTCTCCTTGTTCTGTTGTGGGGGATGGATCAACGCTGGGAACCACCGCACGACGCACAGGCGTCGTTGAGGTTCAGACGTAACGTGGCTCTGCAATGCGGGCACTGGTCGTCACGGCGAGAGCGACTCGCGCTGCTCGTCCGCCCCGATGCGAGAGGTCGACGGACTCTGCGGGGCGATCGGCTTGCTCTGCTGATCGAACTTGTTCGCACTGCACGCTCCTCTGGATCGTCGTAGTTCTGGCTCTCCTCCAAGCCAAATGCAGCGACGTGACTGGTTCGCCGGGCAGAAGCGGGTATTTGCGTGGTAATCTCGGATCTTGATGAGACGGCGCGCTGCCACAACCAATGAGGCACGTTCGTGTCTGCGCAGCGGAGCGTTCAACTAACCCCAGAGGGTGTTGAAGCCTCTATTTGGCATTTATTGACGTCAGGCTTTGGACTATCCGAGCTAGCCAAGTCTGATCTGGCGGGGATGGCCGAACCATTCGCCGGATCGTTCGCTGTGGGGCCGGCTCTCATCGTCGAAATGTGGCTCAATGCAGCGGTGGCAGCTCTTGGGGCTGGAGCCATAGGGGGCGAGTGGGGCGATGCGGCACGCGCATTGCTCGGCCTAGCCCCGGGGCATCGAGGTCTACCGGCCTATCGACGACGAGCTAGCGCAGCGGCCGCTCTGCACGTCAGCGTCGACACATTCCGTCACGACTACCAGCGGAACCTGGTTCGTGACATCGCCTGGGAGGTCGTTGTTTGCGCTGAAATTCGGGCTCATTTCCAGCGACAAGCCGGCGACACGGGTCGCCTTGACGATCTCCGGAACGATGGCTACGTTGATAAAGCATCGTTAACCCCGGCCCCGAGAGGCCGAAACGAGCGAGGAGACGCAGTGAAACCTGATCGGGACCTCAATGTGCCGACCTACCTTCTGGCGCCGCCGTTCCTGGAGCACTACAAGCACGCAGTTGCAAAGTCGCTTCCGCTTTCGTGGTCGCAGACCCATCTCATAATCGATGGCGAGTCACTGACTCATGAAGACTGTGCTGACCACCCCGGCCGTGCCGCCTTGCTCGTTGCTGTTGCCTTGAACCGTGCGACAATCAGACTTGCGCGACTAAATGCTGACAGAGCGCAAGGCGATTCTGTCGTAGTCGAGTACACGGCATACAGGTATCCATCGGAGATTACCTGGAGGCACGGCTAGCGAATCGTATTACTGGCGCCGACGGCTCCAGCGCATCGGCGAGCCGCTGTCCCTCAACCACGTCATAAAGCTCTCGGTGAACGAGTGCTGTAGGAGGGACCGCCAGCACGCCGAGGACATACTCAATGAGTACTCGCGATTCCATCTCTGCCTCATTGCGAGACTCGGATTCGAGAGGGCATCCGATGCCAACCCCTGTAGACGTCTCTCTCATGAGCGGAGTGCGGCCGTGCAGAAGTTCCCGAATTCGTGGCACAGTCGTTGGGTGAACCCGGGCCTCACCGAACTGAATTTCGAAGAACGTCATCCATCGGAACGACCGATCGTTCCAGTCGGCTGACTCATGTGAAATCGTGTCGCGACTCGCCATTGGTTGGACTCCGCGTCCCGTGCTGGGCGCCGGCAGCGCGCCGCCCCGCAGCGAGACGATCTTGTTAGGTTTCGCCTGACGGTTCCCTATTGGGACTTCAGGACTTCGATTACTAACCTCCACGCGCCGGTTGAGCGGCACAGGAGGCTTTCAAGAGGGTCGCCCGCGCGAACGGGACTTGGGTTTTCGAGTCATCGACCTTAACCGAGGACTCTTACGGCGTCGTCAGCTTTACACGAGGAGCACTCAAAAATCAAGCTAACTACACTGATGTCATTACAACACGGAACGTGGTGGAATTGCAATGCCAAACGCTGGGGGTAGTCGGTTGGTCGTGCGTCGATTGCAGAGTGGCGTCCGTCGTTGATCGTTCGGAGTGGAACGTGTTCGCCGACTCACCGGTTGACTTGGCAGCGAGCGTAGTCAGATGACCGAGCAGTCCTCCGAGCCATTGGACACCTTCGCCGTCGTTCCGTCCGGCCCGTAGCTGACCTCGCATGTACCAATCTTCACATCGATGATTGGCTCAACCGAGTTGAGGTAGTCGACGACACTGTCCGCCAGAGTCTCGGGTATGTCGATGAAGGACGGCCCGAAGGTGCCGCCGGTTGCGGCCATGTTGCCGAACTGCACGTAGCTCTGTCCGTCGTCGTCAGGCCTGAAGTAGCTGTCTGCTTGCTGCAGCTGGTTGTCCAGGTCGGGATCTGTCACTGGGAATTTGAGCTCGATCCACAGGTCGGGGTAGGTCGGCGGGGTGCGGCCAGGATCGTCGCCAGTGAACTGCCAGTCCGAGCCGATCGCCGGGATGCCTTGGACGCTCGACTTGCCGGGCGGGGACGTGCTGCTGTCTGGGAAGAAGGCGAACGTCAATTCGAAATTGGGCTCGAACACGAACGACCAGCCGTCGCTGTTCGTGTATCGCACCGTCTGCGACGAGTAGGTCGGGCCAGCGGGAGCGTCGGTTTCTGCGACCTCGGTGCTCA
>JAOBWQ010000160.1 GCA_025463425.1 Ilumatobacteraceae bacterium
GCGAGCTCGACCTCGTCGTGTTCGGGCACGATGCCGTACACCTGCTCAGCTGTGAGCTCTTGCCCGTAGCGGCGCGGATCGATGTCGCCGCCGCCGTGGAAGACGAGGCCGTCGAGCCGGCCGAGCAGCTGATCGAGCCGATCATCGAGCAGCGCAGGGATCGGCGGCAGCATGACGGGGATGCCGCCGGCCCGCTCGATCGCCCGTGAGTAGCGCTGGCCCATTGCGAAGGCTTCGCCGCGCACGTTCTTCGCCTCGGGGCTGACGCGTCCGACGATCGCGATGAGTGGAGCTGTCGCGTCGTTCTGCATGGACCACATTCTGCCGTCTACGGTGCGCAGGTGCGCGCGTTGCTCATCGCCAACTCCGACGACTCCGACGCCGGGTTCACCGGTGAGCGGTTCCGGCACCACGGCTTCTCGTTCACCGAGTGCCATCGCGAGCGGCCGCAGGAGTGGTCCTCGCTCGACGGCGTCGACCAGATCGTGCTGCTCGGATCGGAGTGGTCGGTCTACTGGCAAGAGGTCGCGGCGAACGTCGCCGCCGAGCTGGCACTGATCCGGACGGCGCACGACCATGGCGTTCCCGTGTACGGGATCTGCTTCGGCTGCCAGTCGATCGCCGCCGCACTGGGTGGCACCGTGGAGCCGGCGCGTGACTCCGAGATCGGCTGGTACCACGACATCGTCAGCGATCTGCCGGAGGTCATCCCACCCGGTCCGTGGATGCAGTGGCACTCGGATGCGGTGACGGTTCCGCCGGGTGCCAGCGAGCTGGCGCGGTCACCGGTTGCGACCCAGGCGTACCGGATCGGCCGCACCTTCGCGACGCAGTTCCACCCGGAGGTCAACGAGGCGATGATCACCCGGTGGGCGCTCGACGGGGCCGAGACGCTGCTGGCACGAGGCTCGTCGGCCGAGCAGCTCCGTGCCGAGACGTCCGTCAGCGTCCTCGAGAGCCGACCGAACGCCGAGCACCTCGTCGACTGGTACCTGGATCACGTGGCCGGCAGCTGAACGGCCGCCCGCGCACTGCCGGCTCGTCAGCCGACGCCCGGGTCCGCCCGGGCGTCGATGAGCCAGCGACCGAAGTCGGCCGATGATGCGAGGCGCTCGCAGTTGGTCAACCGCTCGTCGGCGTAGGCGACGAAGTCGGTGTCGAGGGTGCTGATCGCCCGCTGGACGACGGCCCACATGCCCTCGCGGAACTCGCTCATGACCTTCATCAGCTGCAGGCGGGCCCAGCGCGACGCCGTGACCTCCCCGAAGTACGACGTCAGCAGGCGATCGTCGGTGTCGGCCGAGAACCCGCCGTTGACGCTGAGGTTGGCGAGGTCGAAGAACACGTCGTTCATCCCCGAGTACTCGTAGTCGAGCAGCCACACCCGCTCGTCGTCGAAGAGCACGTTGCTCGGGAGCAGATCGTTATGGCACGGCATCGGCGGCGTCGGTGAGGCCGAGAACGCGGCCTCGATGTGACGGCTCTGCTGGTGCAGCCGTTCGTAGGCGCGAGGCGGCATCGCGCCGTGGCTGCTCGCATCGCGTGCGTGCCATTCGACGACCCGGTGGATCGGGAACTGGCCCTCGAGTGGACCGCTCCGGTGCAGCTGCAGCACGAGCGCGATCACGTCGTCGACCCGTGCGGCGTAGGCAGCGTCTTCGAGGTGATGGCCGGGAACGAGCTGAGTGATCTGGGTTCCGACCCCGGGCAGCTCGCCGAGCACCGGGGGCCCGATCCCGAGGTCAGCAGCGCGACGAGACGCCTCGCTCTCGTGGCGCCTGTTGATGCCGAGGAGCTGGGTGCGCTCGCCGGGAACCCGCACGACGTACTCGTCGCCGTCGAAGGTGACCACGTAGTTGCGGTTGGTGACCCCGCCGCTGAGCGGTCTGATCTGAACGGTGTCGCGCGCCCATGCGGGGACGCGGCGAACGATGGCCTCGATGTCCACGTCCATCCGAAAAGGCTTAACACACCCGACTACCTTGGAACGGTGAAGCTGATCCTGGTCCGACACGGTGCAACGGAGTGGAGCGCGAACGGGCGGCACACCGGATCCACCGATCTCCCGCTCACCGACGACGGCCGGGCCCAGGCGGCGAACAGCAAGTCGAAGGTGGCTGCGATGTTCGGCAGCACGTTCGCGGTCAGCTGGTCGAGTCCTCTCGCCCGAGCCCGCAGCACGGCCGAGATCGTCCTCGGCGGCAGGCCGTACACCGTCGACGAGCGCCTCCGTGAGTTCGACTACGGCGACTACGAAGGCCTCACCACCGCGCAGATCCGTGACCGGGTGCCGGGGTGGACGGTGTGGGAGGGCTGTCCGAACGGGGAGACCGTGGCCGAGGTCTCGGCACGCGTCGACTCCTTCCTGCACGACGCGCACCTCAGCCCCGCCACCGTCGGCATCGTCTTCGCGCATGGCCACCTCCTGCGCATCCTCGGCGCGCGAGCCGTCGGTCAGCCGGGCGAGTTCGGTCGCCAGCTCGGCCTCGACACGGCGTCGGTCAGCGTGATCGACGACTTGCGCGACGGTCCGGCGATCACGCTGTGGAACGACATCAGTCACTGCTCATGATGCGCGGTCGATGATGGACGCCGCCGAGCCGGTGACGCCGGGTGGCCGGCGGATCGACCCTGCTGCGTTCACGTGGCGGTTCTCGCGGTCGTCCGGCGCGGGCGGCCAGCACGTCAACACCACCGACAGCCGGGTCGAGCTGATCTGCGACATCCGCCGCGCCGGGCTGCCCGACGACGTGACCGAGCGGATCGTGGCCAAGCTCGGTGAGCAGCTACGGGTGGTTGCGTCCAACGAGCGGTCGCAGCGCCGCAACCGTGCCGACGCGCTCGCGCGGCTCGGAGTGATGCTGGATGCTGCTGCCCACGTGCCCCGCAAGCGTCGGCCCACCCGGCCCACTCGCGGCGCCGTCGAGCGGCGGATCACCGCCAAGAAGCACGTCGCCACCCGCAAGGCCGACCGACGATGGCGAGCCGACGACTGAGCCCACGGCCGAACGGATCGCTCGGCGCCGGGCGATCCGGACGAACAGTGCGAGCGTGACGAGCGCGACCCCGAGCGCGACACCGCCGACGTACACACGGTTGCCGCTGTCGGTACCGGCGAGCGCACCGTGCACCGTCGCGCAGCCGAACAGCACGTAGGAGAACAGGTGGACTCCGTGCCAGAGCCGGCGGGGAAGGTGCTTCATCGTCCACGAGGTCAGCTGGATCACGGACATCAGGTAGAGCGCGATCACTCCCCACGTGACGGCACTCCGCCTCCAGACGCTGGCCTGCGGGAGGAGGATCTCGCGCCATCCGAAGTGCACGTAGTTGTCCGCGACGAGTCCTCCGAGGTGCAGTCCCGTCGTGATCACCGCGAGCGCGCCGACCCAGCGGTGCAGGTCGAGCACCCAGGCCGGACGGGCGAGGCGGAAGCCCTTGGTCGACATCGCGATGCCGAGGAGGCACGTGGTCGCGAGCATCACCCAGGCGACGATGCCGCTGCCCCTCGAGAGGAACCACCAGATCTGGGTGGTCACGGTGAGAACGCCCGCAGAGATCGAGTACGCAGGACACCGCCGTCGCGGGTCACGAACAGGCCGGCGAGGCCGACGCCCTCGATCAGTTCGACGGCCTGTGGACCGTCGTGCATCATCGCTGCCGTGGCGAACGCCTCTGCGGTGGCAACGTCGGAAGCGACCACCGTCGCGGTCAGCAGCGATGTGGTCGACGGCATCGCGGTCGACGGATCGATGAGGTGGTGCACCGTCTCGCCAGCCGGGGACCGCCATCGGCGCACCGTGGTTCCCGACGTGGCCACCCCTCCGAAGACGAGCGCGACGCTGGCGATCAGTCGTGGTGGATCGGTGGGGTCCTGGACGCCGACCACCCAGCGCTCGCCGACCGCGGGGGTTCCGCGCACGACGAGATCGCCGCCGATTTCCACCATCGTTCCCGTCGCGCCAGCATTGATGAGATCGATCGAGACCAGGTCGGCGGCGTAGCCCTTGCCGATGCCACCGAGATCGATCGCTGCGCCGGCCGGGACGGTGAGCATGCTGCGCGTCCGGTCGACGCTGATCGAACCGCTGACGCCGATCAACTGCGCGGTGATCTGCGGGGCCAACGTGCCCGCGGTGGCGCCGGCCGCCTGGCTGTGGGTGTAGCCGTGGTGGAGCAGCGCCGGCAGCACCGTCACGTCGAACAACCCACGGGTCTGCTTCCACGCCTCGATCGAGCGGAGGACCACGGCGACGGTGTCGGCGTGCACCGAGACGGGCGAGCCAGCAGCCTGGTTGGCGCGGGTGATGTCGCTGTCCGGGAGGAAGCGGCTCCACCGGCTCTCCAGGTCGCGCAGTCGCTGTTGTGCCGCGTCGAGCAGTTGCACGGGGTCGGCGCCGCCCCAGTCGGCCGTGGCCGAGGTGATCGTGATGTTCGCTGTGTTGCCCATCGCCCGGAAGCAGCGATGAGCATGCACCGGAAGGGTCGCGATGGGGAAGAGGTCGGCCATGTCAGCCACTGGGTGAGGTGACCGGAGGAGGCGGGGGAGCGGTCGCCGGTGGGGAGGTCGCCGGCGGAGCCGTCTCCGGTGGGGCCGTCGGTGCGGGGGCGGTCTGTGGCGGAGCAGTCTGCGGTGGCGCGGTCTGCGGTGCTGCGGTCTGTGGGGGCGCGGTCGTGGCCGGTGCGGTCTCCGCCACCGTCGCGGCGGGCGCGGCAGCCGCCGGCGGTGCGGCCGGGGGAGCTGTCGCAGGTGCAGCCGTGGATGCGGTGGGCGCGGGGCTACTGGCCGCCGGCGTGGTGGTCCGCGGCTTGATCGTCGTCGACGGCGCGACCGGGATCGTCGGCACGGCCGTCGTCGCGTCGCTGGAACTGGTGCCCGGGATGCTGATGTCCGGCGCCTCCGTCGCGGTGTCGACCGGCACGGTGTCCAGGCTCGACGTCGTGGCGACCAACCCGAACTGGTGCGCGGTTGCGCCCCGCACCGGCTCTGTCGGTGGCGGCACGACCGATGCGACCACGGTGGGCAGCGGGGTGGCCGTCGTCGTGGCCGCGACGGGTGTGAGCTGCAGCGGCTCGGCCTGCGGTGCAGAGGCCTTCGGCGCCGGCCGGTTCGCCATCGCGATCGCACCGGTGAAGCCGATCACCGCAGTGGCAGCGAGACCGGTGGCGGCCAGGCGACTGCCCGTCGCGGGGTGGCGTCGCCGTCCCCCGACGCTCAGCTCGCGACGGCGTTGCAGCGCGGCCAAGCGGTCGGCCTGGGCGGCCGTCTGGTTCACTCCAGGGTTCGAGGGCAGGGTCCTCGCACGATGCTCGGCGTCTCGCTGCACCTTCGGTCATCGGCACGTCGGGAGCCGAACTTGATGCTCGCCCGGACATCGACGATCTGCACTGCAACCGGTGCCCGGTCACGTCCAGGGTTTGTGAGCAGATTCGATCGCCGTAGTAGCTTCTACGGCGATGTCCGACTTTCTCCGGGATTACCTCACTGTCTTCTGGTTCGGAGGCACAGCTCTCTTGCTCGGCGGACTCCTCCTGGGGATCGCTGCGGTCATCCGCCCGAACCGGCCCAGCTACGAGAAGCTGATCGCCTACGAGAGCGGCGTGGATCCTGTCGGTCACGGCTGGTCGCAGAGCCAGATCCGCTACTACGTCTTCGCGTTGTTGTTCGTGGTGTTCGATGTCGAAGCGGTGTTCATCTTTCCGTGGGCCACGCAGCTCGAGGTGTACGGCAGCTTCGGCCTCGCGGAGATGGGCATCTTCG
This sequence comes from Ilumatobacteraceae bacterium, assembly GCA_025463425.1. Lineage (GTDB taxonomy): Bacteria > Actinomycetota > Acidimicrobiia > Acidimicrobiales > Ilumatobacteraceae > WLMZ01. The sequence continues at coordinate 5,759 of JAOBWQ010000160.1, forward strand.
TGTTCGTCCTGCTGCTCGGCCTGGTCTATGCATGGAAGAAGGGCGTCCTCCGATGGGTGTAGACGACATGGGCAACGACGTGCGGGGCGCACATCATGGGTCTCGTTGACCGCGGGCGGCTGCCGAAGCCGCTCACCCAGCTGTTCAACATGGGTCGCTCGTACAGCCTCTGGGTGTACCAGTGGGGCCTCGCCTGTTGCGCGATTGAGATGGGTGCCGCGTTCGCGTCGCCGCGCTACGACGTCATGCGCCTCGGCGTCATCCCCCTGCCGGCCAGCCCGCGGCAGGCTGACCTCGTCGTGATCTCCGGCACCGTCACCGACAAGATGGCCCCGGCCATCAAGCGCCTCTACGAGCAGATGCCCGAACCGAAGTACGTGATCAGCATGGGCTCGTGTGCGAACTGCGGCGGCCCCTACTGGGACAGCTACTCGGTCACCAAGGGAGTCGACCAGATCATCCCGGTCGACATCTACGTGCCGGGCTGCCCACCGCGTCCGGAAGCACTGCTCGAGGGCGTGGTCCTGCTGCAGCAGCGGATCAAGCACGAAGACATGGGAGCGCGCTGGCGTGGCGAGGGCTACAAGCCGCTCGTCATCCCCGACAAGCCGGCCAAGGGATCGAAGAAATCGACGAAGAACGATAAGGGTGAGCCCGTTGCCGTCTGACGCCCCCGTCGCAGAACTTCCCGGTGACGCGCTCCGCGAGCGCGCTGTGGACCAGCTCCGCAGTGCGCTCGGTGACGCGCTCATCGACACCCTGGTCAAGCCGGGCGACGACGTGTGGGTGCGCGTCCGCACCGACGCCTGGCGCGCCGCCGGCATCGCCCTGCGCGATGCGCTCGGCATGGACTTCTTCGGCTTCTTGTCGGCGATCGACTGGCTGCCGTCGCCGTTCGGGCGTGGCGAGGACGATCCCACCCAGCCACCGGTGGAGCGCGAGACCGCCATCGTCCAGGGCTACACCGGTGGAGAGACCCGCTTCCAGATCCTGGCCCGGGTCAGCAGCACGAGCCTCCACTACGGCATCAACATCAAGACCGACGTCCCTGACGACGACCCGACGGTGCAGAGCTGGATCCCGGCCTACGCCGGCGCGAACTGGCACGAGCGTGAGACCCACGAGATGTTCGGCATCAACTTCGCCGGCCACCCCGACCTGCGCAACATGTACCTGCCGACCGGCTTCGAGGGCTACCCGTTGCGCAAGGACTTCCCGCTCCTGGCCCGCCACGTCAAGACCTGGCCGGGCATCGTCGATGTCGAGCCGCTGCCGGGCGAACCCGCCGACGAGGCCACCGAAGCACCGACCGAAGGAGAGGCAGCGGAATGAGCGTCGAAACCGTCCTCGGTGATCGCCAGAAGCTGGCCTACATCGCCTCGCAGGCCGCCGACGCGCGGCTCAACGTCGAGCTCGAGACCGAGGGCATGACCCTCAACATCGGCCCGCAGCACCCAGCCACCCACGGCACCCTGCGCATCGTCTGCCGCCTCGACGGCGAGCAGGTCGTCTGGGCCGAACCGTCCGCCGGCTACATGCACCGCGGCTACGAGAAGCTCACCGAGGTGCGCACCTTCCCGCAGGTGACCACGCTCGTCAACCGGATCGACTGGCTGGGCAGCTTCGCCAACGAGGTGCCGTTCATCCTCGCCTCGGAGAAGCTGATGGGCATCGAGGCACCGCCTCGCGCGCAGCACATCCGCACGATCCTGTTCGAGCTCAGTCGCATCGCCAACGTCGGCCTGTTCCTCGGCGACCTCGGCGTGCAGATGGGCGCGGTCACGCCGGTGTTCATGGCGTTCCGCGACCGTGAATACGTGCTCAACCTGATCGAGGGTGCAACCGGGGGCCGGTTCCACCCCAACTTCGACCGCATCGGCGGGCTCAAGGACGACCTCCCCAAGGGCTGGATCGACGAGACCCGCGGCGTGATGCGCAAGC